>JAOIOX010000029.1 GCA_028140765.1 Prochlorococcus sp. AH-736-N03
TCAGAAAGGGAAATAAACAGAAAACTTTTAAGGAACATTATTTTTAAACATTCAGAAAGCAAGGAATGGATTGAAAAACTGCTTCACCCCTTAATTAAAGAAAAAATGATAGAAGAATGCAGTCAATACAAAAATAATCAAACTATAGTATTGGTTATTCCATTATTGTTTGAAGCAAAATTTGAAGATATTTGCACTGAAATATGGTTAGTTAAATGTCCTAAAGAACTACAAAAAAAAAGACTTATCACAAGAGATAAAATTAGTGAAAAAGAAGCATATGAAATGATAAATTTTCAATTAAGTTTTGAAAAAAAAAGAAAATTTTCAGATATTATTTTAGATAATTCCGATGATCAAAATAAATGGATCAATACTATAAAAGAGCTTCTTTAAGCTTTAGCTATTCAATTTTTCCATAAGGATTTTATTTGCAAGTTTCGGGTCAGCTTTACCTTTGGTTTTTTTCATAAGTTGACCAACAAAAAAACCGAGTAACTTAGTTTTGCCATTTTTAAATGCTTGAACTTCATCTGGATGCTCGGTTATAAGTTCATCAATTATTGGCAAAATACTTGAAGAATCAGATATCATTGCCAACCCTTTTTCTTTAACTAATTTTTTCGGAGAAATATTTTTTTGAATAAGTTCAGGTAAAATTTCTTTTGCAATTTTTCCACTAATTATATTTTTTGAAATCATGTTAATCATTTCAGCAAGATTTTCAGGACTAAGTTTTAAATCACTAAAACTAAGTTTATTTGCTTTTAAATAACCCACAATATCACTTGTTACCCAATTTGAAGCTTGTTTGGCCTCAGCACCATTAGCTACTGTTTCTTCAAAAAATTTTGCCATGTTAATTTCATCAGAAATTACCCTTGCATCATATGCAGATAACCCAAATTCACTTACGTATTTATTTCTTTTCTTTGCAGGTAATTCTGGAAGTTCTTTTAACCATATTTCTTTTTGGGCTTTTGTTATTTCAATTGGTCCTAAGTCAGGATCTGGAAAATATCTATAGTCACTACTGCCTTCTTTCATTCTCATACTTTTTGTTAATTGCTTAGATTCATCCCATAACCTTGTTTCTTGAAAAATTTTTCCTCCATTTTCATAAACTTCTATTTGTCTGGCTATTTCATAATCACAAGCCTTTTGAATTGCAGAAAATGAATTCATATTTTTTATTTCCACTTTGGTACCAAAAGGTGCATTAGGTCCCTTTCTAACTGAAATATTGACATCACAGCGCAATGAACCCTCTTGCATATTTCCGTCTGATACTCCTAGATATCTTACAGTTCTTCTGATCTCTGATGCATATTCAGATGCCTCTTTACCTGATCTAATGTCTGGTTTACTTACAATCTCACAAAGTGCTATTCCAGCACGATTGTAATCAACTAAAGAATATTTAGAACCAGCTAATCTATCACTACCTGAATGGACTAGTTTTCCGGCGTCTTCTTCCATATGTAGCCTTTCTATACCAATTTTTTTTATGTAAGGTTCTTTGTTCTTTTCTATTATTTCAACTTCTAACCAACCATTTTCGGCTAATGGTTCATCAAACTGTGAAATTTGATAATTTTTGGGTAGATCAGGATAAAAATATTGTTTTCTATCAAATTTACAATGTTCTGCTACATTCAAGTTTAATGCTAAAGAAGTTTTTACAGCGTACTCCAGTACAGTCTCATTCAAAACTGGAAGAGTTCCAGGTAAGCCACAAACCACAGGATCTATATGAGTATTGGGCTCATCACCAAAAACTGTTGACGCAGATGTAAATATTTTACTTTTCGTATTAAGCTGTACATGAGTTTCCAAACCAATCACAGCTTCCCAAGATTCAAAATTTTCCATTATAAAAAGTCTTTTTATTAATATTATTGGATATAAGGGAAAAGAGGACCAAAACACAAATAAAAATATTAAATATTAAATGACTCAAGAAACAAAAAAATCAATTTTAATTATTGGAGGTGGATTAATAGGTTTATCTATTGCTTATGAATTTGCTAGAAATAACTTCAAAGTTTTAGTTTTAAGCAAAAACAGAAATGAGTCAGCTGGGTTTGTAGCTGCAGGAATGTTAGCTACACATGCCGAAGGGCTCGAAGATGAATTACTAAAATTTGGACAAGAAAGTCAAAGTCTAATTCCAAGCTGGATACAAAGTATTGAAAATGATAGTGGTATTAAATGCGGTTTAAAAAAATGTGGAATAGTAGTTCCTTTCAAAAATAAAAAAGATCTTGAAGAATTTCCTACTTATGAATATGGAAGGTATTTAAATCAAAAAGATCTTCAAACAGAAATTAATGGAATAAATTCTATTTGGAAACATGGTTTACTTTTTGAACAGGATGGTCAGATTGACAACCGAAGAAGACTGATGCGTGCTCTCGAGAGAGCATGCTCATTGCATGGAGTTGAATTTCAAGAAGGATCAGAGGTGGAGAATTTGACAGTAGAAAAAAACAAAATTACAGGTGCAAAAGTTTCATGTGCCACAGGAGAACTGAAAAAAATTAATTGTGAAAAAGCAATTATATGCAGTGGTGCTTGGAGTAAAAAAATTTTCAACAAGATTCCAATATCACCTGTAAAGGGACAAATGCTATCAATACAAGGGCCAACAAATTTTTTGAAAAGAGTTATTTTTGGACCAAAAACTTATTTAGTTCCTCGTGAAGATGGACTAATTATCGTGGGAGCAACAGTTGAAAAAGATTCAAAATTTAATCAAGGAAATACTCCTGATGGTATAAATCAATTACAAGAAGGCATACGCTCCTTATTACCAGAAGCTATAAATTGGCCACAAATGGAGCATTGGTGGGGATTTAGACCTTATACACCAGATCTAAAACCAATAATTGGAAAATCAAAAATTGAAAATCTTTTTATAGCTACAGGACATTACAGAAATGGAGTTTTATTTTCTGCAATAACAAGTGATCTTATTTTGAAAATAGTTCAAAATAAAAATCTCAAAGCAATAGAAAAAAGCTTTTTAGAAAAATTTAGTTTAGATAGATTTGCGATTTAAATTTTAATTTTCAGATCGCCATTTCGCATCAGAAGTTTCCCACTGACATAATTCCTCTTTTTTAAACCATAGATCAATTTCAAATTTTGCTGTATCTTCTCCATCAGAACCATGAATAATATTCCTCCCAATATCAATAGCTAAATCTCCTCTTATTGTTCCAGGCTCTGCTTCCAGAGGTTTTGTTGCACCTATTAGTTTTCTAGCACTCAAAATAACTCCTTCGCCTTCCCACACCATTGCTACAACAGGACCACTTGAAATAAAGTCTACTAAATCACCAAAAAATGGTCGTTCTCTATGAACTCCATAATGATTTTGAGCAAGATCTTTTGAAGGAATTAATTGCTTTAATCCAACCAATTTAAATCCTTTTTTTTCAAATCTGCCAATAATCTCAGCAACATATCTTCTTTGAACTCCATCTGGTTTGATTGCAATAAAGGTCCTCTCTTTGGTCATTTAGTTAATAATCACTCTATGTATATTCAACTTTTAGGTGGTAACTTGGCAAGTAATCATTAAAATAAAAGATATTGTTTTGAGTTATTTTCAAAAACATTTATTAATCACTAAGACATAAATTGACCAATTTTGAGCCGAAAAAATTAAAGAATATTTGGACTATTGAAGATAGTATTTCGACTTATAACATAGACAAATGGGGAGATAAATATTTTTCTATAAATTCCAAAGGAAATATATCAGTAACTAAAGGTATAAAATCTGAAAATAAGATTGATCTTTTTAAGCTTGTCAAAGAACTTAAAAGCAGAGAAATAAATCCTCCATTAATTATAAGATTTAATGATATCTTGAAAGATCGCATAAATGAATTACATGACTCTTTTTTAAAAGCAATAAAAACCTATAAATATAAAAACATTTATCAAGGCGTTTTTCCTGTCAAATGTAATCAACAGAAAAATGTCCTAGAGAAGATAATAGAGTTTGGCAACCAATGGAATTTTGGTTTAGAAGTTGGAAGTAAATCAGAACTATTAATTGGCCTTGCACTTCTTGAAAACCAAAATTCATTATTGATATGCAACGGATATAAAGATAAAAAATATATTGAGATTGCTACTTTGGCCAGAAAACTCGGCAAAAATCCAATAATAGTTATTGAACAACGAGATGAGGTAAAAAGAATTATTCAAGCAGTTCAAGAACTTAAGGCGACTCCATTGATAGGAATTAGAGCAAAGTTATCAAGTAAAAGTAGTGGTAGGTGGGGTAAATCTATTGGAGATAATTCCAAATTTGGATTATCAATCCCAGAAATTATGTCGACAATAAGAGAACTTAAAGAAGCAAATCTTATCAACGAAATGAAATTACTTCATTTTCATATAGGAAGCCAAATAAGTGATATTGCTGTTATCAAAGACGCATTACAAGAAGCGAGTCAAATATATGTTGAACTATGCAAACTAGGAGCTCCGATGCAATATATCGATGTTGGGGGAGGATTAGGAATAGATTTTGATGGAACTAAAACCTCCACCAACACCTCCACTAATTATTCTCTTCAAAATTATGCTAACGATGTAATTGCTACTATTAAGGATTCATGTGAATTAAATAATATCAAACATCCAACCATAATCTCAGAAAGTGGAAGAGCAATAATTAGTCATTGTTCAGTTTTAATTTTTAATGTCTTAGGAACAAGCTATGTCAGTTCCAAACTACAAATTTTTAATAAAAAAAATCAAAAATTAATAATTTCAAATTTACTTGAAACTTTCTATGAATTAAAAAAACTTAAAAATAAAAAAATAAATTTATCTCAAATCATTGAATTATGGAATGATGCAAAAAAGTTTAAGGAAGATTGCTTAGTCGCTTTTAGATTAGGATTTTTAAGTTTGGCAGAGAGAGCTTATGCCGAAGAACTTACTTGGGCTTGCGCAAAAGAAATTTCTAATAACCTGAATAATGATGAAATAAATCACCCTGATTTATCTGAAATTACAGAAACTCTTGCATCAACTTATTATGCAAATTTATCTATCTTTAAATCTATTCCCGATAGCTGGGCAATAAATCAAATTTTTCCAATAGTACCAATACATAGACACTTAGAGGAGCCGTTCTGCAAAGGCAACTTTGCTGATTTAACTTGTGATTCAGATGGAAAACTAAATAATTTTATTGATGATGGAAAAATTAAATCATTACTAAATTTACATGAGCCAGAGGAAGATAAAGATTATCTAATTGGAATTTTTATGACTGGAGCCTATCAAGAAGCATTAGGAAACTTGCACAATTTATTTGGCAGTACAAACGTTGTTCATATAGATATAAATCAAGATAATTCATATAAGGTCAAAAATATTATTAAAGAGGACAGTAAATCTGAAATTTTACAATTATTAGATTACAGTTCAGCTTCTTTGGTTGAATCTATAAGAATTAATACTGAATCAGCAATTGATCAAAAAAAATTAACTATTGAAGAAGCAAGGAAATTAATGGATCAAATCGAAATTAGTCTCAGAAAAAGTAGTTATTTATCAGAATGACTATTTAATGTTTTTTGCAAATGATTTTTAGCATAATCTAAAGCATCACTTAACTTATTAATATCTTTAGCACCTGCTTGAGCAAAGTTAGGCTTACCTCCTCCTCCTCCCGAACAAATTCTTGCAATCTCATTAATTAATTTACCTGCATGAAATCCAATTTTTACTGCATCATCACTTAAAGAAACTACAAATAACAACTTTCTATTTTCTGGATTTGGTATTCCACCTAGAATCACGATTGCTTTATTTCCCAAATGAGAAGTTAAATTAAGTGCTGCAGATTGCAAAGAATTCCCATCTAAGCCATCAATCTGATTTACTAAAATTGAAAAAGAATTTACTATTTCTGCGGACGATTTTATAGAAGAGTATTTAAAATATGCAATTTCATCTTTCATTTTTTTTATCTCTTTATTTTTATTCATAAGCTCTGCTTGCAAATTATTAACCCTTTCAAAAAGTTGATTAGGATTTGCTTTTAACAAATCACTTAGTTGATTTACTAAAGCATTTCTATCACTGAAATAATCTAATGCTGATTGACCTGATAATGCTTCTATCCTTCTTACTCCGGCTGAGATTCCTTCCTCACTAATTATTTTGAAAGAACCTAATTCGGATGTAGTTTTAACATGTGTGCCACCACAAAGTTCCATTGAAACTCCTGGTACATTAACAACGCGTACTTCATCATCATATTTTTCTCCAAACATGGCGACTGCACCCTTTTCAAGAGCCTCACTCTTAGACATATTTTTTATTTCTAGGGCATGATTTTCCATAATCCAAGAGTTAACTAAAGTCTCAATCTTAGAAATTTGATCTTTAGAAATAGGATTAGAGGAATTAAAGTCAAATCGTAATTTATTAAAAGCTACTAATGAACCTTTTTGTCCGACACTTTCGTTAACAACTGATTTAAGAGCAGATTGTAATAAATGAGTAGCTGTATGATTTGCAGCAGCCTTAGCTCTATGAGAGGAGTTAACGTTAGTCTTAACTTTTTGCCCAATAGTTAATATTCCTTTTTTGATAGTTCCGTAATGTAAAAAAACATTTTTCTTTCGTATAACATTATCAACCATAACCTCTACATCTTTTGAAAATATCGTTCCAATATCACCAACTTGCCCGCCAGATTCTCCATAAAAAGTTGTCTGATCAAGAACAATTAAAACTTTCTGCCCCTCAGTTGCTTGCTTAACTAATGTTGAATCCAAGAATATGCCCTTTATTTCAGCTTCCGAAAGGAGTGAATTGTAACCATTAAAAACAGTTTTTTTAAAAAGATCTATTTCTCGTTCTAATGATCCCTCTAATGTCAAATCAATATTACTTGAAGCAGCTTTAGCTCTCTCTTTTTGTGCATTCATTTCTTCTTCAAAACCCTTAACATCTACACTGATACTATTTTCTTCTGCAATTTCTACAGTAAGTTCTAGAGGAAATCCATAAGTATCATAAAGTTCAAAAGCTTTAAAACCAGAAATTAATTGCTGGCCTGAAGAAATTAACTCATCTAACAATTTCTCTCCTCTTTCAAGAGTTTCCCTAAATCTTATTTCTTCAATTTTTATCTCATTCAAAATTAGATCATTATTATTTTTTAAATCAGGATAATTATTTTTCATTAAATTGATCCCGACAGTAGCAATATGAGGTAAAAATTCATTTGTTATACCTAACAATCTCCCATGTCTGACCATTCTTCTAATAAGCCTTCTGAGTATGTATCCCCTACCAAGGTTACTTGCTGCTACTCCATCAGAAATTAAATGAATAACAGCTCTTGTATGATCACCTATGATTTTTAAAGAAATTTTGTTTTTATCATCTGAAGAAAAATAATCAATATTTGCAATCTCACAAATTTTTTGAATGATAGGGAAAATTAAATCTGTCTCATAATTATTTTGTTTTTTTTGTAGTATTTGAGCCATCCTTTCAAGACCCATTCCTGTATCAATATTTTTAAATTTTAAATCTGTCAATTTTCCATTAGGATCACGATTATATTGCATAAAAACAAGATTATAAAATTCAATAAAACGATCACCATCTTCTAAATCAATATTCTGAAGACCCTTTTCAGGATGAAAATCATAATAAAGTTCTGAACAAGGTCCACATGGACCTGTTTTGCCAGAAGACCAAAAATTATCTTCCTCACCTAGTTTCACTATCCTATCTGGATGAATACCAATTTCATCTCTCCAAATTTTTGCAGATTCTTCATCTTCGTGAAAAACACTCACAATTATATTTTCAACAGAAAGTTGGTAAATATTAGTAACTAATTCCCAAGCCCATTGAATAGCCTCTCTTTTGAAATAATCTCCAAAAGAAAAATTACCAAGCATTTCAAAAAAAGTGTGGTGTCTAGCTGTAACTCCAACGTTTTCTATATCGTTTGTTCTGATACACTTTTGGCTAGATGTAGCCCTTTTTGATGGTCTTTCTTTTAAACCTAAAAAAACTGGTTTAAAAGGTAGCATTCCAGCAATTGTGAGCATAACCGTAGGGTCATCTGGAATCAAAGATGCACTTGGGATGATTTTATGTAATTTTTCACTGTAAAATTTTAAAAATGCATTTCTTATCTCATCTCCAGTAACTATTTTTTTTATTAATTGAGATGTCATTTATCCAGAATAAGAAGATTAAAAATTAAAGAAAAGCGTAATTTCGGTTATTTCGCAAAAATAATCACGCGAATTTATATTCTATATAACTAAAGTTAATTTATAAAGCTAATTATTCTATGATAGCCTCTGCTCAGACAAGTAATTCTAAATTGGCAAAAACTAATAACAAGTTGACGGTTCAATCTCAAAACTTTGCTGATGATTCTTGTGCTATAAGATCTTTGGATTGGGATCGTAGTAGATTTGATATTGAATTTGGTTTAAGAAATGGTACTACATACAATAGTTTTATCATTAAAGGCGAGAAACTAGCAATTATTGATACTAGTCACGCAAAGTTCGAAGAATTATGGTTTGAAGCATTACAGAAAAAGGTAAATCCACAAGAAGTTGATTATCTAATTACTAGCCATACAGAACCTGATCATTCTGGTTTAATAGGTAATCTTTTAGAAATAAACCCAAATATCACAGTAGTTGGATCAAAATTAGCGCTTAAATTTATTGAAGACCAAATACATATTCCCTTTAAACGTCTAGAGGTTAAAAGTGGAGAGTTTTTAAATCTTGGAACTAACCCTAATAGTGGTTTAGAACATAATATTGAATTTATAAGTGCACCAAATTTACATTGGCCAGATACCATATTTTCATATGATCACAGCACAAATGTTCTCTATACATGCGATGCATTTGGACTCCATTATTGTTCTGACGAATTTTTTGACACTGATCAAAAAGAAATATACGATGACTTCCGTTTTTATTACGATTGCCTTATGGGTCCAAACGCTAGAAGCGTTATGCAGGCAATTAAAAGAATAGATAAGCTTCCTGAATTAAATACAATAGCTGTAGGTCATGGGCCTTTGCTCCATAATCAGGTCAATTTTTGGAAAGGAAAATATCTAGAATGGAGTAGTAATAAAAGCAAAGGCAATGATTTTGTGTCAGTCTGCTACATAAGCGACTATGGTTATTGTGATCGACTAAGTCAAGCGATATCTCATGGAATAAGCAAAGCAGATGCTCAGGTTCAGTTAATAGATTTAAGATCTTCTGACCCGCAAGAATTAACAAGTTTAATTTCCGAATCAAAAGCAGTAGTCATTCCCACATGGCCAGTAGACTCAGATAATGAATTAAAAGAATCTCTGGGTACTTTATTTGCAGCACTAAAATCAAAACAATTTACTGCGGTTTATGATGCGTTTGGTGGAAATGATGAACCTATAGATTCCTTAGCAAATAAATTAAGAGAACTTGGTCAAAAAGAAGCTTTCTCTCCCTTAAGAGTTAAAAATATTCCAGATCCCGTTGTTTATCAACAATTCGAAGAAGCTGGAACTGACTTAGGTCAGTTGATCAATAAAAAGAAGAATATTGCCTCTATGAAGAGCCTTGATTCAAATTTAGACAAAGCGTTAGGAAGATTAAGTGGTGGATTATATGTAGTTACAGCGAGCCAAGGCGAAGGTTCTACATTTAGACAAAGTGCAATGGTCGCAAGTTGGGTTAGTCAAGCAAGCTTTTCTCCACCAGGTATTACAGTTGCAGTAGCAAAAGATAGGGCTATTGAATCATATATGCAAGTTGGGAAAGGTTTTGTTGTGAATATTTTGAGAGAAGATAACTATCAAAAAATGTTCAGACATTTTTTAAAAAGATTTGCACCAGGAGCTGATAGATTTGCAGATGTAGATGTAATTAGCAACATCGCTGAAGGAGGGCCAGTTCTTTCAGATTCACTCGCCTTTTTAGATTGTAAAGTTAGTTCCAGGCTAGAGACTCCAGACCATTGGATAATTTACGGAATTGTTGAAAATGGCAATGTTTCTGACTTATCATGCAAGACAGCAGTTCATCACAGAAAAGTTGCTAATCACTACTAAAAAATAAGCCTTTGAAATGTCAGATATTAATATAGGCTTACTTGCAGAAAATCAAAATTTTACAGAATTTGATATTACTGAAAATTTTTCTTGTGTAAGATTCTTAGACCAAAATAAAGAAAGATTTGAACTTGAATTTAACCTTGAAAAAGGAACCTCCTTTAATACTTTTTTTATAAGAAATCATGAAGAACTTTTTATTATTCATCCACCTGAGAAACAATATTTAAATTCATTGAATAAAGTAATTTCTAAGTTTTGCGATCAATTTAAATTAGATAAAATCAACTTCATTTCTGGTCATATTAATCCCCAAATTATTGAAACTATAAAAAATATAAGTACCCAATTTCAAAACACAACTATTACTTGCTCTAATCCAGGTTATAAACTTATTAGCGAACTTTGGAATCAAAGAAATCCTACCCTAGAAAACTTTATTGAAATTCAATTACCTGAAGTAAAGATAATCAAAAAAGAACTTAATTTAGAACTAGATAACATTTCACTAGAGTTAATTCCTATTCCAACAGCACGTTGGCCTGGTGGCTTAATAATTTATGAACGTAATCAAGAAATACTTCTTAGTGAAAAAATTTTTTCTGCACATATTGCATCTAAATATTGGTCTGAAACAAATCGAGTTAGTACTGAAATTGATAGGAAACATTTTTATGATTGCTTAATGGCACCAATGTCTAATCAAGTAGTATCAATAACTGAAAAAATTGCAGATTATGAAATTAAAACTATCGCACCGTTACATGGTCCCGCGATCGAATATAGCTTAAAAAGCTTTTTAAATGACTATATTCGATGGGGTGAGAATCTCTCAACAAATAATCTTAAGATTGCTCTGATATACGCGAGTGCTTATGGAAATACAGCCTCAATAGGTGATGCATTGGCTAAAGGAATAAATAGAACTTCTGTAGACGTTGAAAGTATTAATTGTGAATTTACCCCTAATGATGAACTAGTAAAATCTATCCAAAATGCTGATGGATATTTAATAGGATCGCCCACATTGGGTGGTCACGCCCCAACTCCGATAGTTAGTGCGCTAGGAACATTGTTAGCAGAGGGTAATAGAGATAAGCCAGTGGGAATTTTTGGGAGTTTTGGCTGGAGCGGCGAAGCGATAGATTTACTTGAAACAAAATTAAAAGACGGTGGTTTTAAGTTTAGTTTTGACCCTATAAGAATTAAATTCAGTCCAAATAAACCAAAGATTAAAGAGTTAGAAGAAATAGGAACTCACTTTGGAAGAAAAATTATAAAAAAAGCAAAGAAAAACCCCAGAAAATCAGACACTGGAATGATTACAAGCAAAACGGATCCAAAGCTACAAGCTCTTGGAAGAGTAATTGGTTCTCTTTGTGTCCTGACAGCCTCTAAAGGCAAAGATGAGAATAATATTAAAGGAGCTATGCTTGCATCTTGGGTTAGTCAAGCAAGTTTTTCTCCACCCGGTTTAAGTATTGCAGTCGCAAAAGATAGATCGGTAGAGTCTCTTCTTCAAATAGGAGATTCATTTGCTTTAAATATTTTAAGTGAAAAAGATTTTAAAGAACCTTTGAAAAGATTCACAAAGCCATTTGCACCCGGAGAAGATAGATTTGAAGGAATAAATATTGAATTAACTCCTAATGAACAGATAATCATTCCTGAATCGCTTGCATGGTTAGATGCTTCTGTAAAAGAGAGAATGGAATGTGGAGATCATTGGGTAATTTACGCCGAAGTACTGCACGGTAATATACTAAAATCCGATAGTCTCACGGCAGTTCATCACCGCAAAACAGGTGCTAACTATTAAATTTATTTATCTAATTTATGACTGAAACAAAAGATCTAATAATCATTACGGCTAGTTGCGGTAAAAATCTAGAACTTTCTGAAAAATTCCTTGAAAAAAGTAATGAACTTAAAATAAGTTCTGAAATTTTAGATCTTACCACTCTTGATATTCCATTATTTAATCCAAGAATTCACAACAAAGAAAATATTCCAAATGAAATAGAAGAATTAAAAAAAAAGCTTTTCAAAATTGAAAGGTGGGTGATTTGTGCGCCTGAATATAATGGATCTATACCTCCCATTCTCTCCAATTTCATAGCATGGCTTTCTATTTCGGGGGATGACTTTAGGAATTTATTTAATGGTCAACCGATTGCAATAGCAACATTTTCTGGTGGTATAGGGTTAGAACTTCTGACCTCATTACGCATTCAATTAGTGCATTTAGGAAGTCAAGTATTAGGGAGACAACTTTTATCCTCATATAGTAAACCGATAGATACAAAAACTATAGAAGATATTATTCAAAGACTTTTACAAATGAAAAAATTAAAAATATAAACATTTAAAACCTAATAAATTTTATTCTTTTTCATTCCAAACTTTCAAAATTTCTTTAGCCATAGGCAGTGCATGCACTGATCCCCCACCAGGAGTATTTTGTGCAAAAGCAACTACAAGTAATTCGCTTTTTTCAGAGGGAGTAAAGCAAACAAACCAAGCGTGATCTAATCCACCTTCACCATCTTCAGCAGTTCCAGTTTTCCCTGAAACTGGAGGTAAATTTGAAACTCCATAATTAATTGATACTCCTGTGCCAGACTCAACTACTTTCCTGAGACCACTTTTTATCAACTGAATATTCTTTGAATCTATATCGATTTTAATAATATTTTTATCTGGGAAATTTTCTTCATCTTTATTAACTAAATAGGGAGTAACTAGATAACCTCCATTTGCAATTGCAGCATATGCTT
This sequence comes from Prochlorococcus sp. AH-736-N03, assembly GCA_028140765.1. Taxonomy (GTDB): domain Bacteria; phylum Cyanobacteriota; class Cyanobacteriia; order PCC-6307; family Cyanobiaceae; genus Prochlorococcus_A. The sequence goes on from JAOIOX010000029.1 coordinate 12,910, forward strand.
TAGCTATTTGAATAGGAGTAACTTGAACAACAAATTGTCCAATAGACATGCTCGCAATATCTTCTGGAACCCAAGGAGTTCTTCCAGGTTGCCCCCATCCTCTACCTTCTTTAGCCCATTCACTGCTAGCTACTAATCCTATATTTTCTTGTTCAGAAATTTCAATTCCAGATAAAGAATTAAAACCAAGTTTTCGGGCTACCTTATGAATTTCATCAACTCCTACTCCGTAACCTACTTGATAAAAAAATGTATTACTAGAGACTCTTAGAGCATCTTCATAACCTATTACCCCAAAGCCTAAATCATTGTGCTCCCTAAAACATTGACTCCCATAAGTTATACATGGTTTGGTATCTAATAATGTATCGCTAGGAAATTTTCCACTTTCCAAGCCCGCTAAAGCAGTTACAATTTTCCAAACACTTCCTGGATCATAAGCATTTAATGCTCTATTAAATAAAGGTTTTTCAGGAGAATTAAATATCTTATTGTATTCTTTTTCAGGCTTAAAGTCCTTTGAGAAAAAATTTAAATCAAAATTAGGTTTACTTGCCATTGCTCTTAGTGCGCCATCTCTTGGATCCATTACTATTATCGCTCCAGCTTTTTTATCTTTAAGAACTTCCTCAGCAACTAATTGAAGATTAAGGTCGATAGTTAGTTCAATATCATTACCTTGTACCGGAGGTCTTATACCCAATGATCTTTGAAATCTACCTAACGAATTTACTTCAACCATTTCTCCACCCCATTCGCCTCTTATAAAATCTTCGTAAACATATTCAATTCCTGTTCTTCCTATTAGGTCATTTAATTTATAACCCTTCTTAGATAAGAATTTATATTCTGATTCAGTTATTGGCTGAGTATAACCAATTACATGGGCAGCAAGAGATTTATAAGGATAATTTCTAATTAATTTGGTAGCAATTTCAAAACTAGTTAAATTTCTTTCATTTTCCATGAATTTTATTAATTGATCTACATTTAAATCATCAAGAATATTTACTGAAAGTTTCTGATTTTTTAGACCATCAGAGTATTTTTTTTGAATTACATTACTATCAATATTTAGCAAGCTAGAAATACTTGATTTATGTTTTTCCCAATTACTTTTATTAACAGATTGAGGCTTGATTATTAAAGAATATTTAACTCTACTATCTGCTAAAACATAACCATTTTTATCCAGTATTCTTCCGCGTATTGGCTGTGAAGCAATAAGTCTGATCCTGTTCTC
>JAOIOX010000003.1 GCA_028140765.1 Prochlorococcus sp. AH-736-N03
TTGTCAGATAAATCATCTAATGCTAAAAATAATTTCCCAGGGACTTCACCGCCCGGATTTCTTAACCTAAGCATCATTTGCCAATCTTTACTTTTGCCAGGCCTTCTATTTTCCCTGTTATCTTGTTGATAACTGCCATGAAATTTTAATAACTGGACTGCATCATTAGTAAAATGATCACTTTCATTGACTAATTCTGTAGCAAGTGGTTCCTTAAGAAATTGGCTACTTTTTTTAAAATTTTCAAATTTAGAGACTTCTAGTCCATTTGCTAAACAAACAGTCTCTTCCTTTGCAGAATCTTTTTTCTTTTTTACTTTCTCAACCTTGATCAAAGGACCAAAACATATCTCTTTTTATACATTAGCGAAAAGCTTATTTAACTGGTAGTAAATTATAGTAAGTGAAGTCATATTTTTTTCTTGTCTAAATATTTACTTGAGATAGGAACAGAAGAGTTGCCCGCAAAATTTTCTTATTCTGTTCTAGAGCAATTTAAATCTCTTATAGAATTTGAATTGGATAAAAAGTTAATCAAATTCGAACATATAGTTGTTACCTCCACACCAAGGAGGATAGTTCTACTTCTCGAAGGTTTAGTTGATTATGCAGAAGATAAAATAATAGAAAGAAAAGGGCCTAAAGCAAATTCAGCTTATTTAAATGGATGTCCTACTAATGCTGCTTTAGGATTTGCTAATAGCTTAGATATAGATGTTGGTGAGCTAGAAGTAAAAAACACGGAAAAGGGTGATTTTGTATTTGGAAAGAAGATTGAGAAAGGACTATCAACAAAAATTTCTTTGTCTTCGATCATCCCAAAATTAGTAAAGAGTCTTCAAGGCCCTCGATTTATGAAATGGGGGGCTGGGAACATGAAATTTTCAAGACCTATTAGGTGGATTACCTCTATTTATAATGATGAAATTCTTGATTTTGAATTTGATGAATGTGATCCAAAAATCAAAATAAGTAATAAAACAAAAAGTCATAGGCTAATCAATGAAGTTTTAGAAGTTCAGAATCCTGATGATTTTTTTGAATTATTGAAACGAAATAGAGTATTAGCTATTCGAAAAGAAAGAAAAGAAAAAATTGAAAGTTTAATAAATCATGCATCTAAATCTTTAAATCTGAAACCTGATCTTTCAGAAGGATTACTAAATGAACTAACTGATTTAGTTGAATGGCCAGAATTAATTATTGGCAAATTTAGTAATGAATTTCTTGATCTCCCAGTTGAAGTTCTCTCAACAGTCATGAAAATTCATCAGAGATACGTTCCTCTTTTATTGAAAAACGAAAGTTTTTCTAAACTAGATTTAAGCTCTGAAAAAAATATTAGTACAACTTTCTGCGTTATTTCAAATGGTCTTGAAGAATCAAATAATAATATTGCCAAAGGTAATGAGAAAGTATTAAGAGCAAGGTTTTCAGATGCAAAGTTTTTCGTAGAAAGTGACAAAAAAGTTGCTTCAATCGAAAGAAATGAAAAACTTAAATCTGTTTCATATTTGAAAGGACTTGGAAATATATTTCAGAGGGTAGAAAGGATAGAGGAAGTTACTAAAAAAATTCTTAAATTTTTAAATGATAAGTCTTTAGTAGAAAAAAAAATAATAGAAGCGGCTAAATACTGTAAAAACGACTTATGTAGCGAAATTGTTTTCGAATTCCCTGAGCTGCAAGGAATAATGGGTGCTAAATATCTAAAATATGAGGGATTTAGTGAAGATGTTTGCTTGGCTGTCGCTGAACATTATTTACCTTCTTTTTATAAAGATGCTTTGCCCTCTACAAAATATGGTGCAATAGTTTCTATAGCAGATAAGGTAGAAACTTTAATAAGTATATTTATTTCTGGTAAACGTCCCAGTGGATCATCTGATCCTTATGCTTTAAGAAGAAATTTGAATGGAGTTATTAAAATAATTTGGGATTATGAACTTGATTTACCTATAGATAAATTATTTAACGAACTTATTGATGTTTGGAAAATCGCATTTCCGAATTTAAACTTCTCATGTGAAAAAGTTTTTAATGATTTAAATGAATTTTTAGTTCAAAGAATTGTTAGTCATCTAGAAGAAATATCACTAAATAAAGGATTAATTAGGGCCGTTTGCTCTTCTGATGAATTATCTAAAAAAAGGGTATTGAATATTGTTGATCTTAAAAATAGGATTAAATCAATTGTTAATTTTAACGAAAAGGAAAATTTTGTTGAAATCCAGAAGGTAATTACTAGGGTTAGCAAATTAGCTAATAATAGTGATCTTTCAAGAGACGTTCTCGCTACAAGAGATTATGTAAATATAAAACTTTTTGAAAAAGATTGCGAATTTAAAGTTTTTGAATTTATTGGAGAATTAGAAAAACGTTTTTCGGAAGGTTATTGCAATTATTTAGAACTTCTAAGTTTATTTGAGAATAATATAAAAACTATCGAGGATTTATTTGATAATGAAAAGGGAGTCCTAATAATGTCAGAGGATTTGAAAATAAGAAATAATAGACTGAATTTGCTTAGCTTAATTAGAAATTATTCTCTAAAGATAGCCGACTTTACACTTTTGAACTCTTAACTTTAATTCCACCCTTTATTGAATAATTTTCTAGCATTTTCTCTACTTCTTTATTTTCTCTAACAGCACTATCAACGGGTTTATATTTTAGAGGTGCTAAGGCTTTCCCTCTTAAAATCGAACCAAGTGTAAGCATTGTAATTTTAAGTTGTTGTAATGGTTTCATGGAGACAACTCTTTTATATAAGTAACTATCAAAAGTAAGTCTTTGAACATCCATGTCATCACACATCTCAACAAAGGCTTCTCTCGCGGAATCATTTCTGTAGAAAATATTTTGAAGGATTTCTAGCACCTTATAAGTTGTCCCATATTTTTTATCCCATTTTTTAAGATAGTTTTTTAAATCTTTTTCTGATGGAATTACTTGACCGTTTTTTGATGCTTCAACAATTTCTTCAGCACACATTCTTCCACTTTTTGCAGCAAAATAAATACCCTCTCCGGAACTTTTTGTAACATAACCAGCTGCATCCCCAACCAATGCCATTCTCCCTACTACTCTTCTAGGCCTTGGATGCTCAGGAATTGGGTGAGCTTCTACCTTTATTACTTCACCATTAACAAGTCTTTTCTTTGCCCTATTTCTTACACCCTCTTGAAGTCCTTTAATTAAAGACTGATTCTTTTGCATGGTTCCAGTGCCCACAGCAACATGATCATATTTAGGAAATACCCACCCATAAAAATCAGGAGAAACATCAGTTCCAACATACATTTCGGCAAGATCTTCGTAGTAACTCATTTCTTCTTTGGGCAATTTAATTCTTTCCTGAAATGCTATGGCCACTTTGTAATCTCCTGCATCCATTGCTTTTGCGACTCTGCTATTGGCTCCATCAGCTCCTATTAAAAGGTCAACAGTAAGCTCTTTGAGTTCCCCTTTTTTATCTCCATTAGTAAAATCTGAGTAGGAAAGCTTATATGGCCCTTGATTATTATCGCCAGTGTCAATAGAAGTAACTAATCCATTTATTAATGTAGCCCCAAGATCTGATGCTCTATTGCGCATAAAGGCATCCATAACTTCTCTTCTACACATCCCAATAAACTCATTATCACTTTTTCCGTAAACTCTATCTAAGCTTATATCTACCTCTCTATTTGATGGAGATATCATTCTCATATGCCTTACTTTTCTATCAATAATTGACTCAGGTAAATCAAATTCTTCGACCATGCATAGTGGAATTGCTCCTCCACATGGTTTTGCATTATCTAATTTTCTCTCGAAGAGCCAAGTTTTTATTCCAGCTTTAGCAAGTATTTCTGCCGCACATGAACCACTTGGACCTCCACCAATAACAGCTACCCTCAACATATGAAAAAAAAATAATACTGTATATAAAAACTACATCTTTTTTGCTTATAAAGGTGCATTTCTTAAAATAATAGTTAATATCGAAATATCTTTTCCAAATGCACTTCTAAATATTGGAACTAAACAAAGATATCGATCAATTTGATATACCACATGCCAAAAGAACTTACGTAGAAAACCTTAATTCAACATTATTAAAAAAGTTATTAATATTTTCTCCATTTCTTTTCCTTATATTTTCTGTTGCTGCATTGCGATTTATTAGAAATGTAGAATTAATACCTTTTAATAATCTGAAATTTGAGGTTAAAAGAAATCATGATGCCAGAATTTTGGGCCATCTTCCCTATAAGGAAACTCCTAAAGAGAAACTAGTTTTAATTGAGCCTAATATTGAAGTTCATATGGATATGCGCGATTCTCTTTTAAAGATGAGAGAAGAAGCCAAAAAGGATGGGATATATTTGGTCTTTTTGAGTGGTTATAGATCAATAAATTTGCAAAACGATATCTTTTATTCTTTAAAATCTATTAGAAATCAAGAAGCGGCAGAAAGAGCTAGAGTTTCAGCCCCTCCAGGATATTCTGAACATAGTACGGGTTTCGCAATCGATATTGGTGATGCTACTCAAAGAGAGACAGACTTTGAAACCGACTTCGAAAATACTGACGCCTTTAGATGGCTCATAAAAAATGCACCTAAGTTTCACTTTAAGTTATCGTTCAACAAAGATAATAAATATATAGATTACGAACCCTGGCATTGGAGATATGAGGGGTCAATTGAAGCATTAAAAGTTTTTGAAAGCGCAAATAGAAAATTATAAATCTAATTGATTGATTTAATTATTCAATAGATTATATTTTTCAAAGTCTTAAAGAAAAAATTCTCATAATAAGCATACTTTGAGTTAGCCTTAATAAAGTCAATCAACTATTTATATAAATTCTATAAATGTCATCTTCGATAAAAGAAATTAGAAATGTAGCAATTATTGCTCACGTAGATCATGGGAAGACAACACTTGTAGATGCATTGTTATCTCAATCAGGAATATTTAGAGACAATGAAGTTATCCCTACATGTGTAATGGATTCAAATGATCTTGAGAGAGAAAGGGGTATAACAATTCTCTCAAAAAATACTGCAGTTAACTATAAAGACACCAGAATTAATATTATTGACACACCTGGACATGCTGATTTTGGAGGAGAAGTTGAAAGGGTTTTGGGAATGGTTGATGGTTGTCTGCTCATTGTTGATGCAAATGAGGGACCTATGCCTCAAACAAGATTTGTTTTGAAAAAAGCATTAGAAAAAGGACTTAGGCCTATAGTATTTGTAAATAAAATTGACAGACCACGAGTAGTACCAGAGATAGCAATTGATAAGGTCCTTGATTTGTTTTTGGAGTTAGGAGCAGATGATGATCAATGCGATTTCCCTTATCTTTTTGGGAGTGGCTTATCTGGTTTCGCAAAAGAAGAGATGGAATCTAATAGTGAGAATATGATGCCTCTTTTTGAAGCTATTATCAGACACGTTCCTCCTCCAGTAGGTGACTCTAATAAGCCTCTTCAGCTACAAATAACTACTTTGGACTATTCTGATTTCTTAGGCAGAATAGTAATTGGAAAGATCCACAATGGGACTATAAAAAATGGCCAACAGGCTAGTTTAATTAAAGAAAACGGAAAAACTATTAAAGGTAAGGTTAGTAAACTTTTAGGATTTGAAGGATTACAAAGGATTGATATAAATGAAGCCTTTGCAGGCGATATTGTTGCTGTTTCTGGTTTCGATGACGTCAATATTGGTGAGACCATAGCATGTCCCGATTCTCCTCATCCTCTACCATTAATCAAAGTTGATGAACCTACCTTAAATATGACTTTTGTTGTAAATGATTCACCATTTGCCGGTAAGGAAGGGAAATTTGTTACTAGTAGACAATTAAAAAATAGATTGGAGAGGGAACTTTTAACAAATGTTGCCTTGAGAGTAGAAGAAACTGATTCTCCTGACAGGTTCTCAGTTTCAGGAAGAGGAGAATTACATCTAGGGATATTGATTGAAACTATGAGAAGAGAGGGTTTTGAGTTTCAAATCTCACAACCTCAAGTAATTTTCAGAGAAATTGATAATGTTGAATGTGAGCCTATTGAAACTTTGGTTTTAGATGTACCTGAAGTATCTGTTGGCTCTTGCATCGAAAAACTTGGATCTAGAAAGGCAGAGATGAAAAACATGCAGACAAGTTCAGATGGTAGAACACAATTAGAATTTCTTGTTCCATCAAGAGGATTAATTGGATTTCGCGGGGAATTTGTAAGGATAACCAGAGGTGAAGGTATCATGAGTCATTCGTTTTATGAATACAAACCTAAAACAGGGGACTTTGAAACCAGAAGGAATGGCGTTCTTATCGCTTTTGAGGAAGGAGTGGCCACATTTTATGCTTTAAAGAATGCTGAAGATAGAGGAGTCTATTTCATTAAACCTGGAGTTAAGGTTTATAAAGGAATGATAATTGGAGAGAATAATCGACCACAAGATCTTGAGTTGAATATTTGCAAAACTAAGCAGTTGACTAATATGAGATCTGCAGGGGCAGAGGAACTTGATACTTTGCAGTCACCTGTCGATATTACCCTTGAAAGAGCACTCGAATATATTGGTCCAGATGAAATGCTAGAGGTAACACCGGATTCAATAAGGATGAGAAAAATAAATAAAAAGAAAAAAAATTAGTAATTGGTTTAATGAAAGAAGAAAGTACAAAAAGTTTTCAAGATTTACTTTTTACAGCTTTAAATCTTTTTAATAATCATGAATGGTATGAGGCTCATGATGCTTTTGAAGAAATATGGAATTCCGTAGATGGCGACGAAAGACAAGTTATCCAAGGAATTTTACAAGTATCTGTTTCTCAGTTTCACTTAAGTAAAGGCAATTTGAATGGAGCTACTATTTTGCTTGGAGAGGGTTTAGGCAGAATAAAAACTAGAACCAAGATTGATTTAGGGATTGATCTTGAATCCTTCTGCCAATGTTTGGAAGATTTATTGAGAAAATTACAATATAAAGAAATATTAAACGAGGACGATAAGCCTTTTTTGAAGCCTATTTGATGAATATATCTTTATCTTCAATTAAATTATTATTATCTATTTCATTTTTTTTTCAAGAAAAGAGGAAAACTAATCGATCTCAAGAAAAATGAACCTAAATATTGATAATGTATCCCTTTCAATTAAAGGAAGATTAATAGTAGATGATGTTTCCATAACAGTTAATCCAGGGGAAGTTGTAGGTTTGATGGGTCCTAATGGTGCTGGGAAAACTACAACTTTTAATCTTGCAGTTGGGAATATAAAACCAGATAAAGGTGAAATTTTAATGAATGGGAAAAACATAACAAATCTTCCTCTACCAATTAGATCAAGACTTGGGTTGGGGTACTTAACTCAGGAAGCGAGTATATTTAGAGACCTTACTGTTAAAGATAATATAGATTTGGCTTTACAAAATTCATCTTACAGTAGAGCAGCTATGAGAAATAGAAGAGAACAATTAATTAATGAATTTAATTTGAATAATTTTGTAGATAATTATGGTTACCAACTTTCAGGAGGAGAGAGGAGGAGGTGTGAAATAGCTAGGGCTCTCACCGTAGGTAGGAAAGGACCTAAATATTTGTTATTAGACGAACCTTTTGCTGGGATAGATCCTTTAGCTGTTAATGATCTAAAGAAACTAATTCTTAAATTAAGTAGTGATGGGGTCGGAATTCTCATTACGGACCATAATGTGAGGGAAACCCTTTTAATTACTAACAAATCTTATGTATTAAGTGAGGGAAAAATTCTAGCTTACGGTTCATCAAGTGAATTGGCTGATAATCCAATAGTCAAGAAGTATTATCTAGGAGATAATTTTAAACTTTGAAATGCTTTTTTTAAAATAAATTAAAACTTTATTATTAAAGATTTACTCATATAAGAGTGATTTTAATTATTATTTGGTTGTCATTGAAAATTAAAACTTGAGAAATTTCTAGAAATGATACTAGATAATTTTTTAAAAAATTTATTATACGAACCTGTTTCAGTTTTAGGTCTTTTGGTTTTTTATTTTTTATTAATTAACTTACCAATATCATTGGGTGCAGTATTTAAAAAAAAGTCTTCTTCTGCTGTAAGACTTATTACGATCTTAGTGAACTTATTGATAACATTACAATTACTTTTTAGATGGTCAATTTCTGGGCACTTTCCTATCAGCAATTTGTATGAATCTCTTTATTTCCTTACTTGGGGTATCACCTTAGGTCAACTGTTGGTTGAAAGAGAATACCAAGCTCCAATAATTCCCTCAATTGCTATACCTATTGAGTTACTGACTGTGGCTTTTGCTTGTTTTGTTTTACCTGAGGATTTGAAATTATCGTCCAACTTAGTTCCAGCTTTAAGGTCTAGTTGGTTAGTAATGCATGTTAGTGTCGTAATGCTTAGTTATGCAGCATTAATAATAGGCTCTTTACTTTCAATGTCCGTTTTGTTTATTAATAAGAATAAGCCGCTTCAAATCAGAAGTAGTTCTTCGGGTATAGGAGGATTTAAACTTTCAAATAGCTATTCTGTAAATGATTTAGTTGAACCTATTGAATTTTCTCATTCAGAAGAATTAGATACATTAAGTTATCGTTCTATATTAATCGGCTTTGTTCTTTTAACTCTTGGTTTAATTTCAGGAGCGGTCTGGGCTAATGAAGCTTGGGGCACATGGTGGAGTTGGGATCCAAAAGAAACATGGGCATTTATCTCATGGTTATTTTATGCTGCTTATCTGCATATGAGAATAAGCAAGGGTTGGCAAGGACGTAGACCGGCATTATTAGCTTCTACAGGCTTTTTAGTAGTTTTAGTATGTTATTTAGGAGTTAATTTCTTAGGAATAGGATTACATAGTTATGGCTGGATATTTGGGTGAATTGTTAATCTCCCAGAATATTTATTGAGGTTCAGAAAGAACATTCCCCTTTTGAGCTTCTTGTGCAACTTTTCTCAAGTCATCACATCCCTCTTTTAATGTTGGGTAAGCAAACATTCCACTACCTGCAATAAAACAATTAGCACCAGCATCTGCACATTGTGAAATAGTCCAATTTGCTTTTATTCCCCCATCAACTTCAATGTCGACATTTAAGTTTTTTTCGATAACAAAGTTTCTTATTTCTCTGATTTTATTAAGCATTGTTGGTATATAAGCTTGTCCACCAAAGCCTGGATTAACTGTCATAACTAATACATGATCAACCATATCCATAATGTTTTTAATCATTTCAAAAGGAGTATGAGGGTTTAATGCAACAGAAGGAGATCCTCCTAAATCTCTTATTCTTCCGAGAACTCTATGCAAATGAATATTCGCTTCGGCATGAGCTATTACTACTCCTGGTTCGCCGTTCGATCCTTTTGTAGCGTTTACATAAGATTCAAGCATGGTTTCGCAGTTGTATTGACTAACCATTAATTGAGTTTCAAAAGGGACATTGCAATATTTTCTGCACGCCGCAATCATTTCAGGACCGAATGTAAGATTTGGCACGAAATTCCCATCCATTACATCAAATTGAATTCTATCTACCCCAGCTTCCTCAAGCTCTTTAACACATGCCCCCATATTTGCCCAATCTGCTGGTAAAACTGAAGGAATTATTTGAATTGGTCTATTAACACCAGCTAAAATTGTTTGATTTGTCTCAGTCATTTAATTTTTAAAATATTTAATAAAGATACTATATTTAGTTGTTTATTCCTAATTTCAAGTCACGGCCTGATAAAGTATCACCTGTAAAGAGTTAAAAAAAGCTTACTAGCATAATAATTCTCATAAAAAATGACATTTTTTATGAGATCATACTCAAAACCTTTAAGAAAATCCTCAAAATTTAATTGTGAATCAAACTTTAATTCAAGAAATTCTCGAAGTTGTCGAGCAAGCAGCTATTGCCTCAGCAAAACTAACAGGACTTGGTCAAAAAGATGAAGCTGATGCTGCAGCTGTAGAAGCAATGAGATTGCGAATGGGCAAAATTGAAATGAAAGGGAAAATTGTTATTGGAGAAGGTGAAAGAGATGAAGCACCTATGCTTTATATAGGTGAAGAGGTTGGGAGTGGAAATGGCCCAGGGGTTGACTTTGCAGTAGATCCTTGTGAAGGAACAAATCTTTGTGCAAATAATCAAAGAGGTTCTATGGCAGTTTTAGCTGCCTCTGATACGGGTGGTCTTTTCAATGCCCCTGATTTTTACATGAACAAATTAGCAGCGCCTCCTGCGGCCAAAGGTAAAGTAGATATTAGAAATTCAGCTACTGAAAACTTGAAGATACTAAGTGATTGCTTAGGCCTTTCAATTGATGAGCTTACTGTAGTTGTAATGGATAGAACTAGACATAAAGATTTAATTAAAGAGATTCGAGGATGTGGTGCAAAAGTACAACCGATTTCTGATGGTGATGTTCAAGCCGCGATTGCATGCGGTTTTGCAGGAACTGGAACACATTGCTTGATGGGTATAGGTGCAGCTCCAGAGGGTGTTATCTCAGCTGCTGCAATGAGAGCTCTCGGTGGACACTTTCAAGGACAACTAGTTTATGATCCGGCAATCGCTCAAACTTCTGAATGGGCTGATTACACAAAAGAAGGAAATATAAAACGTCTTAATGAAATGGGCATAACTGATATAGATAAAATCTATGAAGCAAATGAATTGGCATCAGGAGAAAATGTAGTTTTCGCTGGAAGTGGAATAACGGATGGATTATTATTTGACGGAGTTAAATTTGAAAGGGATTGTGTTAGAACAAGTAGTTTAGTTATTAGTACATTAGATAGTACTGCAAGGTTCACAAATACTGTCCATATAAAAGATGGTGCTAAGAGTATCAGCCTTTAAAAATTCACTTTTGATTTTATGCATATTGTTGTCGTCGGACTGAGTCATCGCACGGCACCTGTCGAAGTGCGTGAGAAGTTAAGTATTCCTGACCAATCTATAACAGAGTCATTGAAAGCATTAAAAGCTTTCTCTGATGTATTAGAGGTGTCAATTTTAAGTACTTGTAATAGGCTGGAAATATATGCGCTAGTAAAGGATAAAAATACTGGAATTTCATCTATTAAAGAATTCATATCAGAATATTCTGGAATTATGTTTGAAGATTTAGATCCACACCTTTTTTGCTTTAGACAGGAAGAAGCAGTTTTGCATTTGATGAAAGTCTCGGCAGGACTAGATAGCCTCGTTTTAGGGGAAGGACAAATCCTTTCGCAGGTAAAAAAAATGATGAGATTAGGTCAAGAGAATCAATCTACTGGACCAATTCTTAATAGATTATTAACTCAATCAGTTAGTACAGGTAAAAAAGTAAGATCGGAAACAAATTTAGGAACTGGAGCTGTGTCAATCAGTTCAGCAGCGGTAGAACTTGCTCAATTAAAAATTGGACAAGAAAAGGGTTTTGATACTCTTGTAAGTTTGGAATCAGAGAACGTTCTTGTTGTTGGCGCCGGACGAATGAGTAGGCTTCTAATAACTCATTTAAAATCAAAAGGATGTCATAAGCTTATTCTTTTAAATAGAAATATTGATAGAGCATTAAATCTTGCTCAAGACTTCCCTGATTTAGAGATTGTTTGTAAAGGGTTAAAGGAATTAGAAGAAAACATATCATTATCTTCGCTTGTTTTCACCAGTACTGCTTCTGAAGAGCCAATTATTGATCTCACAAAAATTGAAAAAATAAATTTGAGTAAAAGACTTAAATTTATTGATATTGGTGTACCGAGAAATATATCTAATGATGTCAAACAACATGAATTTGTTAAATCATTTGATGTTGATGACTTACAAGAGGTCGTTTCAAGAAATCAAGAATTTAGACAGAAAATAGCAAAGGAAGCGGAATCTTTAGTAGAAGAAGAAAGAATCATTTTTCTAGAATGGTGGGCAAGTTTAGAGGCCGTTCCAGTAATTAATAAACTTAGATCAGATTTGGAGTTAATTAGAAAAGAGGAATTGCAAAAAGCACTTAGCAGAATGGGACCAGATTTTTCGGCTAGAGAAAGAAAAGTTGTGGAAGCTCTTACTAAAGGAATAATTAATAAAATACTTCATACGCCGGTCACCAAGTTGAGAAGTCCTCAATCAAGAGAAGAAAGACAAGTTTCTTTGAAAATCGTTGAAAAATTGTTTTCTTTGGTAGAAGAGGATAAAAATAACTAACTTTTTTCGATTTATATTAAGTTTTTCCAGTGATTTATCGAAATACCTTTGTAAACTGACCATTTGAATTTCTAAATATGCCCATAATCAGTTACTTTAAGTAGTTGTATATCTATCTCCATTAGATTGAATGAAGCGTGTGTTGGCCATAATCCTCGGAGGAGGAAAAGGTTCTAGACTTTACCCTCTAACAAAAATGAGGGCTAAACCTGCTGTGCCATTGGCAGGTAAGTATCGTTTAATAGATATCCCAATTAGTAATTGTATAAATTCAGGCATTGAAAAAATGTACGTATTGACCCAGTTCAATAGTGCATCTCTAAATAGACATATAGGAAGAACCTATAATTTAAATGGCCCTTTTGGCCAAGGATTTGTGGAGGTTTTAGCTGCACAACAGACTCCTGATAGTCCGAAGTGGTTTGAAGGTACTGCTGATGCTGTAAGAAAATACCAATGGTTATTTCAAGAATGGGATGTTGATGAATATTTAATATTGTCAGGTGATCAACTGTACAGAATGGACTACAGTTTATTTGTTCAACATCATAGAGATAATGGTGCTGATTTAACTGTTGCAGCTTTGCCTGTTGATGAAGCTCAAGCAGAAGGTTTTGGCTTAATGAGGACCGATGATGTAGGAAATATAAAAGAATTTAGTGAAAAGCCTACCGGAGAGAAGTTGAAGGCTATGGCAGTAGATACTTCAAAATTTGGATTAAGTAAGGAGTCAGCTGCCGAAAAACCATATCTAGCCTCTATGGGGATTTACGTTTTTAGCAGAAATACTCTCTTCGATCTTCTAAATAAATTTCCTAATTATACGGATTTTGGTAAGGACATAATTCCAGAAGCTCTCAAAAGAGGCGATACTCTTAAAAGTTATGTATTCGATGATTATTGGGAAGATATCGGCACAATTGGGGCATTCTTTGAGTCAAACCTTGCATTGACTGAGCAACCAAAACCTCCATTTAGTTTTTATGATGAGAAATTTCCAATTTATACTAGACCTAGATTTTTACCCCCTTCTAAACTTGTAGATGCTCAAATTACTGATTCAATTGTTTGTGAAGGTACAATCTTGAAGTCATGCAGTATTTTACATTGTGTTTTAGGTGTAAGAAGCAGGATTGAAAGTGACTCGGTTCTTGAGGATACTCTTGTTATGGGAGCCGATTTCTTTGAATCCCCTGAAGAGAGGATTGAATTAAGAAAAGGGGGCGGAACGCCTCTTGGAGTTGGTGAGGGGACTACTGTAAAAAGAGCAATTCTTGATAAGAATACAAGAATTGGCGATAATGTCGTGATCATTAATAAAGATCGAGTAGAAGAAGCAGATAAGCCAGAATTAGGCTTCTATATCAGAAATGGAATTGTTGTAGTAGTTAAAAATGCAACTATTGCAAACGGAACTGTTATTTAAATTTCTTCCATCATTTTTCGCTGACATAAGTATTTTTTTTGAGCAATTTTGTTGAGTTGCAGGCACACTGTATTTATTGAGTTTTTTAATTTTTTATGTCCAAGGCACATTTTGGTTTAATAGGTCTTGGTGTTATGGGCGAAAATTTAGTTCTTAACGCAGAGAGAAATGGATTTTCTAGTGTAGTTTTTAATAGGACTTACTCAAAAACCGAAGAATTTTTACAAGGTCGTGGATTTGGGAAGAATATAGAAGGAGCTGAAACTCTTCAAGAATTTGTAAATAAGCTAGAGAGACCTAGAAGGATTCTAATGATGGTAAAAGCTGGGCCCGCAACAGATGCTGTCATTGATAATATTTCTGGATATCTCGAGGAAGGAGATTTATTAATAGACGGCGGCAACTCTCAATTTAAAGATACAGAAAGAAGGGTGACTACTCTTGAAAGTAAAAGTTTTGGATATATTGGGATGGGAGTCTCTGGAGGGGCCAAAGGAGCTTTAGAGGGTCCAAGTATGATGCCAGGTGGTACTAAGGCTTCATATGATGCAATAGAAAGCTTATTAACAAAAATGGCTGCCAAAGTTGAAGACGGACCATGTGTCGCATATGTTGGCCCAGGAGGCTCAGGTCATTTTGTGAAAACTGTTCATAACGGAATTGAATATGGAATTGAACAAATACTTGCAGAAGCTTATGACCTTATGAAGAGAGTCAAAGGTATGAACGGTCAGCAAATGTCAGAGGTATTTGGTATTTGGAATAATACTGATGAATTAGCTTCTTATCTTGTTGAGATAACAGAGATTTGTCTAAATACAAAAGATGAGATAACTGGAGATGATGTCGTGGAAAAAATATTAGATAAAGCTGGCCAGAAAGGTACAGGGTTATGGACTGTTGTAAGTGCTCTAGAACTGGGGGTATCAGTCCCAACTATATATGCATCTTTAAATGCAAGAGTAATGAGTTCTTTGAAAGAGCAACGTAGTGAGATTGAAAAAACTATTCCATCTAAAGAGATAGAGGATTTTGATTTAGGAAATATATCAGATGGAATGAAACCTTTATTTGATGCTGTAGTCCTTGCCACAATTGCTAGCTATGCCCAGGGTATGGACATTTTAAGAGAAGCATCTGCAGTATATAACTATGGCTTGAATATGCCGTCAATTGCTCAAATATGGAAAGGTGGTTGCATAATTAGATCAAAATTATTAAGTAAAATTCAAGATGCTTATAACAAAGATCCAAATCTAAAAAATTTAATTTTTGATGATTGGTTCAATAATGAAATTGCTACAAGATTAGATAACTTAGCTAAAGTTGTTTCTTTATCCACAAAAGCTGGTATACCAGTCCCATGTCTATCCAGTACCTTAGATTATTTGAATAGTTATAGAACCAATAGACTTCCTCAGAACCTTGTTCAAGCAATGAGAGACTGTTTTGGCTCTCATACATATGAAAGAATTGATAAGGAAGGTAATTTTCATACTGAATGGATGAAATGATTGAAAAGGTTAAAAATGGATATACACTTAACATTTACAAAGACAAGTTAGAGCTATCTACAGCGGTTTTTAAGTTTATTGAAAGTCACATTATTCATATTTTAAAAAAGAAAGACAGGTTCAAATTTTGTGTAAGTGGAGGTTCAACTCCTAAATCTGTCTATAAGCTTTTATCAAAAAGTGATATTAGATGGGATATGGTTGATGTCTTTTTAGGAGATGAAAGATGTGTTGATCCAAATTCAGAATTAAGTAACTCGTTAATGTTGAAGAATTCATTGTTAACTAATTTTGGATCTAAAGCTTTTTTCTATGAAATTTTCAATGATTTAAATGCTGATGATGAAACTACAAAAAATGAATTTATTTCTAAATTATTTGAAAAATGTGGATCAAACCCACCAACCTTTGATTTAACATTATTAGGTCTTGGAGATGATGGTCATACAGCCTCACTATTCCCTTATCAAAAAAATAATAATGTAGATGATTTTGTTATTTTTAATGAAGGTAAAGGATTAAAAAGAATTTCATTAACTCCAAAGGTCCTTTCAGCCTCTTCAAAGATATTATTTTTGGTTAGTGGAGCTTCTAAAAGAATTGCTCTTGAGAGGTTATTAGATGAAAAAGAGCCACCAGATAGAACGCCATCAAAATTAATAAAATCTATTAACCAAATTTCAATATTTTGTGATCAGGAATCAGCAAAAGAATTAGTAATTTAGTTAGAGTCTATTAATAATTTAAATTATTTAATGAGTAAGAAAAAATTTTTATTTCAGAAAAAGGAGTTTGATGGTTGGAAAACATTAAATGATACTGTTATGGGCGGTTCAAGTTCAGCTTTTTGTGAAATTTCGAATTCTGGTTTGATATTAAAAGGCAATATTGTCGAGAAAGCAGGAGGATTTGTTAGTTGTAGATCACCTATTTATAAACCCTCTTTAAACGTAATTGAATATTCATCCTTTGAATTAAATATTGATGGACAAGGAAGAACTTTTAAATTTGCCGTCGCTTGTGAAGATGATCTACTAGGGCTAACCGAATTTATTCCGGGTGGACTGCGATGGATTAAATCATTCCCAACAAAAAAATTCGGGACAACAAATGTTCAAATTCCTTTTAGTGAGTTAAAACCTTCAGTAAGAGCTAATAAAGTACGTTTTCCATTTAAATTCAAGCCATCTAAAATTAAAAGATTGCAACTACTACATTCTAAGTTCGGTGATGATGGATTACTTAATAATGAGTTTAAACAGGGTTCAATAAAAGTTTTAATTAAATCAATAAGTGTTATTTGAAAATCCACCTAAAAATATAGAGAGCTTAATCGCCAAGTCAGCAGATTTAACAAATAAACCTTTTGTTCATTCTGTAGTAAAAATAAATGGTGAATACGAATTCGAAGATGAAGATATTGATTTAACAGTTAATATCTTATGTCGAGATAAAGAAGGTAAAAGATTAGAAATTTATGATCTTGAATTAGAACTTTTTAAATCAAATAAAGAGTTAGTTTTAGTTATCTCTAAGCTTAATTTTCCTGATGAACCAATATTGTGGTGTGGAGTTAAAACATTGTGGATGAATAGCAATAATGGAAAAAAATGCAACTCTCCAAAATACAGTGCTAGATTGGAAAACTTAGCAAATAGGATAAAAAGCTTTATTGATTAAGAAAATAAACTTTGAGCTGATCTATAAATCAGTAACAGCCCCTAAACTTGATGTACTTACGATTTTCGAATATTTTGAAAGTATTCCTCTTTTGTATTTTGGTGTAGGTTTGACCCAATCTTTTTTTCTTTTTTCTAATTCTTCGTCAGATAAATCAACTTCAATTAGTTGTTTTACTGCATCTACAGTAATTAAATCACCTTCTTTTATTAGAGCAATATTTCCGCCAACAGCAGCCTCTGGAGCTATGTGACCCACAACAAGACCATAAGTACCACCACTAAATCTGCCATCGGTAATTAAAGCTACCTTCTCTCCGAGTCCTTGACCAACAATTGCAGATGTAGGAGCTAGCATCTCTCTCATACCTGGTCCTCCTACAGGACCTTCGTTTCTAATAACAACAACATCACCAGCCTTGATATCATTTTTTAATATCGATTTTAAACAATCCTCTTCACTTTCAAAAATCTTTGCTGGACCTTTTAATACAGGGTTTTTTACTCCGCTAATTTTGGCTACAGAACCTTCGCTCGCTAAGTTACCTTTTAATATTGCTAGGTGTCCTTTTTTATAAAGAGGGTTATCTATGCCTCTTATGACATTTTGATTTGTTGGAGGCTTATCTGGGATATTCTGTAAGTATTCTGAGATGGTTTTGCCTTCAATGTTTTTACAATCACCATGTATTAATCCTGCATTCAAAAGTATTTTCATTACTTGTGGAATCCCACCTGCCTTATGAAGATCCACCGTCACATATTTACCACTCGGTTTAAGGTCACAAATAACGGGTACTTTTTGTCTGATTCTCTCAAAATCATTAATGTTGATTTCTATTCCTGCAGTATTCGCAATAGCTAAGATGTGCAAGACCGCATTTGTTGATCCACCAATTGCCATAATTACTGATATTGCATTTTCAAATGCTTTCTTTGTCATTAGATCTAGAGGTCTTATATCTTTTTCTATTGCAGAGACTAATATCTCAGCACTTTTATCTGCACTTAGTTCTTTTTCAAGATCTTCAGCAGCCATAGTAGAACTGTGAGGAAGACTTAACCCTAATACTTCAATAACCGCAGACATTGTATTAGCTGTAAACATCCCTCCACAGCTACCGGCACCGGGAATACAATTTTTCTCAACTTGGATTAGCCTTTCTTCATTAATTTTGCCTGATGTTAATTGTCCAACAGCTTCAAATGCACTAACAACAGTAAGATCTTCTCCATGCAATTTCCCAGGCTTTATTGTCCCTCCATAAATGAAAATTGAGGGAATATTCATTCTTGCAATCGCAATCATGGCACCCGGCATATTTTTATCACATCCACCTATAGCAAGTACTCCATCCATACTTTGAGCATTGCATGCTGTTTCAATGGAATCAGCAATAACTTCTCTTGAAACTAGGGAATATTTCATGCCCTCTGTTCCCATAGAAATGCCATCACTTACTGTTATCGTCCCAAACATTTGAGGCATTGCGCCGGATCTTTTTATTGACTCTTCAGCTTTTAGAGCTAATTTATTTAAACCCATATTGCATGGTGTTATGGTGCTGTATCCATTTGCAACTCCAATAATAGGTTTATTAAAATCTTCATCATTAAATCCAACAGCTCTTAACATCGATCTGTTAGGAGATCTTTGCACACCTTGGGTTATTGCAGATGATCTGAGTTTATTCATATTCTTTTTGATCCTTTTTTATTCTATTGCCCCAACTCTTCAAGTTGCTTCCTTACATCAGCAATTGCAGAATTAAGTTGCTCAACTTTCTTCTCCAGATTTTCTCCTTCAACTTCATTTATATTTTCATTTGAATCAATCGCTTCTGAGCCGTCTTGAATTCTGGAGGAATACATCATTGCTTTTTGTTTTTTTTCCTCCTTTCTTTTGTCTGCTTCGGATATTAACCACCAAGCTAGACCTGCTGCTCCAATAAAAGCACCGCTTATTAATGATAGAAGATTATTTGAAGACGAATCTCTGTATTCAGACATTGGTAAAATACTTACTCCTATATTCTATATTAGTTCTTATCTTGAAATATAGTACTTAAACGCGATAGAGAATTCCCAATACCCGGTACTAATAATTGTGTTTTTTCGTCTTCCTCATCTATGCAAGAAGTGTAAATTACCTGATTAGGGAATAACTTCGCAATTTCATTCAATCCTTTATTTGAGCAAATAGCAGTTATTAATAGAATCCTATTTGAATCAACACCTAATTCCTTTAATTTAATTAAAGTTTCTAATGTTGCTGATTTTGTTGTTATTTGTTCTGAATAAAATATAACTCCTTCATTTGATTCAATAGTTTTAGGAAGTTCTCCTAATGAGAGGGTTGAATTAGGAATTACTTCTTTAGATCCAAACCAAAGAGATAATCCTTCGGGCAACATTGCGAGCACTTTTATTGGATAATCATTATTAATAAAGAATCCATCTGCGTCTCCATTATCAGTATTTACTATTTCTTTTTTATATGGCAGCCAATTACGTAATGCTTCATATGTAAGCCATTTCCCTAATTGCTCATATCCTGTTGAGTACAAAATATTTGGAGTATTTTTTTCTCGTAATATTGAAAGCCAATGTTTTATTAATGGATGAGGAGGAACAATAACCTTTAGTGACATTGCCATGTATTTTCCTTTAAGATACTCTTACAGACTTTAAATACTTAAGTTCTAAATTACAGTCTTATTATGATTAAATCAATTGTTTTCCCGTCACTAAAGAATACATTAATTACTTTGTTATTCGTTGGGATTTTATTTTTTAATTCTGTAAATTCTGCATGGGCTAAAAGACCTCCTGAGATTAGAAACCAGCAAGACCTTAATTTAGAGCCAGATATGCATGGTCAAGACTTAAGCGGTAACGAATACGTTAAGTTTGATTTGAATGGGTTTAATTTCAGTGAAAGTAATTTAGAAGGTGCGGTGTTCAATAATAGTAAATTGCAAAACTCAAAGTTTACTGGAGCAAATTTAAGAGATGCACTAGCTTATGCAACAGACTTTACAGATGCTGATCTTTCAGATGTTAATTTTACTAATGCTTTATTAATGGAGAGTAATTTTGAAGGCGCAAAAATAGATGGTGCAGATTTTACTGATGCTGTTCTAAGTCGTACACAACAAAAACAATTATGTGCGATTGCTAATGGCACAAATAGTTCTACAGGAGAGAGTACAGAATATAGCTTAGGTTGTTAATCATCAAAGATGAAAAAAAAAATTCCAGTTATTGTTGTTTCGGGATTTCTTGGTTCAGGTAAAACAACTTTTCTAAGATATCTATTAAAAGAGAGTAATAAAAAATTTGGTTTAATAATTAATGAATTTGGTGATGTTGGAATTGACGGTGATTTGATTAAAAGTTGTGATAAATGTGATGAATCTGAAGACGACTGCGTTATCGAATTAAACAATGGATGCTTATGTTGTACTGTTCAAGATGACTTTGTTCCATCAATAAAAGCTCTCCTAGAATTTAATCCTCCTATCGAATCAATAATTATCGAAACAAGTGGGTTGGCACTACCAATTCCCTTAATTCAAGCACTTAACTGGCCTGAAATTAGGTCTTCCATCTACCTTGATGTTGTTGTTGGTATAGTTAATGGAGAATCAATGCTAAATGGTTCACCAATTAATGATTTAAATAAAATAACAAAACAATATAACGAAACAGATAAAATTGATCATAACGCCACTATAGATGAACTTTTTGAGGAGCAACTAGAAGTTTCTGATATCGTTTTAGTCTCTAGATCAGATATCTTAAATGATGATCAGTTTGACGTTGTAAAAAATAAAATTCAAGGAAGTTTAAATTCATCTACACCAGTCCTTAAATCCAAGAATGGCAAAATTGATTTAAATTATCTATTTGATTTTAATTTTAAAAAAGAGACTTATAAAGAATTTTTAACGGAAGAACATGACCATAATCATGTTGAGCTTGTTTCAGATTCATTTAAATTAAATTATTTCCTTGAAAAAAATGATTTTGAAAAGGAGATGTCAAAAATCTTAGATGAATTAAACATTCTTCGAATAAAAGGACGTATTTGGATACCAAACAAATCATTGCCTTTACAAATACAAATTGTTGGAAAGAAAATTAATACTTGGTTTGAAGAAGCTCCAAACAATTGTTGGAGACCAAATAATAATGCTGGGCTTGAATTAGTAATAATTTCCTTTGATGAAAAATCTATACAAACTTTCAATAAAAAAATTAAAGAGAAATTTAAGATTTTAAGTGACACAAAAATAGCAATTTGACTTTATAGTTACTTGTCGGGATACTTACATCAGTGGACAGCACAAGATGGAAAATTCAAAAATTGCTTTAAAACAAATAATCTCTAACGAAGTTTCTTCAATTGATAAAATAAAATGTTCAAAATGTGGAGGGTCAGGAAATTTCAAAACACCTGAAAATTCAAGAAAAACTTGCTTAGTTTGTTTTGGTAGAGGCTACATAGACATTTAATAACTCAGAAAACCTTATGGTAAAAAAATATTTGTTTATTAATCAATAGTACTTTTTATTAAAATTTAAACTAATCTTCTAGTAGAAATTAATTTTTAATTGGACCAATTTGCCGTAAAAGTTTTTGTAAGACTAAGACCCTCAGTTTTAGATCCAGCAGGGGAAGCTACTAAATCTGCTTCTATAAAACTTGGAGCCGAGGGAATAAAATCATTACGTATAGGAAAAATGATTGAGGTAAAAATAGAAGGTAATGGTGAAAACGAAGTAAGAGAAAAAATTGATTTATTGTGTGATAGGTTATTCGCAAATACTGTTATTGAAGATTACGAGTATTCACTAGAAAAATTATAAGATGGATAATTTTACTGTAGGAGTTGTTGTCTTCCCTGGTTCTAATTGTGATCGTGATGTTTCATGGGCATTGGAAGGTTGTCTAGACATAAGAACAAAATACTTGTGGCATGAGTCTTCAGATTTAAGTGATGTAGATGCAATAGTTTTACCTGGAGGATTTAGCTTTGGTGATTATTTGAGATGCGGAGCAATTGCGAGATTCTCTCCATTAATAAATGCCTTGGATGAGTTTGTTAAAAGCGGGAAAAGAGTTTTAGGAATTTGTAATGGGTTTCAAATCTTGACTGAATCAGGGTTTTTGCCTGGTGCTCTTGTTGCAAATAAAAATCTTAATTTTATCTGTGATGACGTTGAACTGGATATTGTTTCTTCAAAAGGCGGTTGGTTTAATAATGGAGATGAAAAACAAACTATTAAGTTGCCAATAGCGCATGGTGAAGGAAGATATCATTGTGATTCTGATACTTTAAAAAAACTTGTAGATAATGAATTGATTGCTTTGAGATATAAAAATAATCCTAATGGGTCCTCATTCGATATCGCAGGCATAACTAATGAAAAGGGAAATGTTCTAGGTCTAATGCCTCATCCAGAGCGAGCATGTGACGAGACAATTGGTGGGACTGATGGTCTCTTTACATTAAAATCATTAATATTAAAATAAAAAAAAGACCCCAATTTTGGAGGTCTTTTTTTATTTGATTTGGGAAGAAATTAAACAGTAGCTTTTACTTTTGGATCTAAATCACCTTTTGCGTAAAGATCAGCAAAATAATTTGTACTGTTTTGTTTGATCTTACTTGCTTGCCCTTCGCACCAGAACTGTTTGTATCTATCAAGACAAACTTGCTTCATATATTTTCTAGCAGGTTTGTTGAAATGTCTTGGGTCAAAGTTTGCCTTATCAGCAAATGCTGCCTCTCTAACCGCGGCAGTGAAAGCAAGTCTGTTATCGGTATCAATGTTGACTTTTCTAACTCCATTTCTAATTCCCTCTTGAATCTCTTCAACAGGAACACCATATGTTTGAGGGATTTCACCACCATATTTGTTAATGATATCCAACCATTCCTGGGGAACTGAACTAGATCCATGCATTACAAGATGGGTATTTGGAAGTGCTTTATGAATTTCAGCAATTCTGCTTATTGCAAGAACTTCTCCTGTAGGTTTTCTTGTGAATTTATAAGCACCATGACTTGTACCTATAGCAATAGCTAATGCATCAACTTTTGTTTTGGCAACAAAATCTGCAGCTTCTTCAGGATCAGTCAAAAGCATATCTGTAGAAAGTTCACCTTCAAAACCATGACCATCTTCAGCTTCTCCTTTTCCTGTTTCTAATGAACCTAAGCAACCTAATTCTCCTTCAACACTAACCCCAACTGAATGAGCAAAATCTACAACTTTTTTAGTGACTGCAACATTATATTCGTAACTTGCGGGTGTTTTTGCATCTGCCTCTAGAGAACCATCCATCATTACTGATGTGAAACCATTTATTGCAGCTGAGTAGCATGTTGATGGCTCATTACCATGGTCTTGGTGCATTACAACTGGAATATTTGGGTATGTTTCTGTAGCGGCAAGGATTAGATGACGTAAGAAAATTTCTCCTGCATAATTTCTTGCCCCTCTTGAAGCTTGGAGGATAACTGGACTATCAGTTTCATATGCTGCTTCCATGATTGCTTGAACTTGCTCAAGATTATTAACATTGAAAGCTGGAATACCGTAACCATTCTCAGCAGCGTGATCTAAAAGTAGTCTTAGTGGAACGAGGGCCATAATTAAAATAAGTTAGATGCTATACAAAGCACTTGTTTCCGCGAGTTTAGTACAAAGAGGGATCAAATGTCACGTAATTAGATATACAAAATCTATATTTTTATATTTAACCCGCTCTTCGACGATTCTCTTATAGCTTCGCAAACTTTATGACTTGCAAGTCCCTCGCATAAGCCTGGAATGATAGGTGTTTTATTAAAAATACTCTCAGCCCATAAATTTTGAATTCTCAAAACTGGAGCTATTCTCCCATCAGTCCATGTTTTTTCAAAATTAAAACTTGAATCTGCAGTTAGATTTTGTATTTTATTTTCCTTGTTTGAATATTTCAAATTAAAACCATGTAC
Source organism: Prochlorococcus sp. AH-736-N03 (assembly GCA_028140765.1). Lineage (GTDB taxonomy): Bacteria > Cyanobacteriota > Cyanobacteriia > PCC-6307 > Cyanobiaceae > Prochlorococcus_A. The sequence goes on from JAOIOX010000003.1 coordinate 23,827, forward strand.
ATAATCTTTTTGGTTTTCGCTTTTAAGAATAAGTGAACCTTCGCTTCCATATATTTCTAAACTAAATCCTCTACCATTTTTAGAAATCGATGATAAAGATACCTGACATGGAATAAGATTAGAGCTGTAGTTTGATATTGCTATATTGGCTAAACATACATCTTCACTCGTAACATCATTTAAATCAGATGAATTAGGTAAAGGTCTTTTCTTTATTGATGTTGCTAACTTGCCAGACACGTTTATTGCTTCACCAAAAAACCAATTCAACATATCGAATGCATGAGTACCTAAAGCGCCAATAACTCCTCCACCTTTTTCTTCCAATGAATACCAATTCCAGGATCTTTTGGGGTCGGATCTACTTCCCATTAACCAATCTAATTTGACTAAATATATATCTCCTAAGATATTTTCATCAATAAGTTTTTTTGTCTGAAGAAAAAGGGGCACTGCTCTATATTCAAAATCAACACATACGCTTAAATTATTAATCAAAGATATTCTCTGAAGCTCTTCTATTTCAAGGGACGATATTGAAACGGGTTTTTCTAATAGCAAATTTTTATTATTCTCAAGAGCACTTTTTGCTAATGCAAATCTTGATTCAGGAGGGGTAGCAATTATAATTCCATCAATTTCTCGAGATTTTACTAAGTCTTCCCAATCATGAAAAAAATCTAAACCCGTTTCTTTTTCTAATATCGATTTTTGCTTTTTCTCGTAATGATAAATAGCTACAGGAGTTAAGTAATCAGACTCTTTTAATGCCTCTAAATGAACTTTTTTACCAAATCCTAGTCCAGCGATTGCTATTTTTAATTTTGTATTTTTAGGATTCATTGTTATCCATTAATAAAATTTGAACAGCTATTTTCAATAACAATATCTATAAGTTCATCATTATTAGAAGTTTGCCATTTTGAATTGAATTGAGGAATTCCATTTATGGAAGTATCTTTGAACTTTTTTTCATCGCAATTAATTCTCATTACATAAAGTGATAACTCTCCATCTTCATCAGAACTAGTTGGATTTTTAAAGAACTTTGTTAAGACACTTATTTCACCATTTGGAAGGGGCTTGATACTGCCTTTATCAAGCCATTCTTTCCCATCATTATTCTCTTTAAGGAGGACCCAATCAACATTTCCTATCGCATATGCATAGAACGCAAAATTTAAAATAATCAATATAAGGCTTAAAGAAGAATATAAGAAATTTGAAATAATTCTCATTTTATATATTTGCTTTTGTGAGTTCTTTTACACCATGAATTTTTAAAATTTTAGTCAGAGTATCCTTGAGATCTTTCCTTTTAACTATTACATCAACAAAACCATGCTCAAGCAGATATTCAGCTGTTTGAAAATTATCGGGTAATTTTTCTCTTAATGTTTGTTCTATAACCCTTCTTCCAGCAAAACCAATAAGAGCTTTAGGTTCCGCCAAAATTAAATCACCTAACATTGCAAAGCTTGCTGTTACCCCTCCAGTGGTTGGATGAGTTAACAATGGCATATAAAGAAGATTTTTTTCTTTATGTTTTTTTAGTGCTCCAGATATTTTTGCCATTTGCATGAGACTTAACATCCCTTCTTGCATCCTTGCACCTCCGGATGCGCAAACAATAAGAATTGGAAAATTTTCTAAAGTTGCTCTCTCAATTATCCTTGTAATTTTTTCACCAACTACTGAACCCATCGATCCTCCCATAAATCTAAAATCCATAACAGCTAATGCTAAAGGCATTGAATTTACGGAACAGATACCTGTTACGACTCCATCTCTTAAACCTGTACCTGCTTGACTTTCTTTAATTCGATCAGCATACGCTCTTCTATCTTTAAAACCTAAAGGATCTGTAGGACTTAGTGAACTATCAAACTCCTCGAATGAATTTTTGTCAGCAATTATATTTATCCTTTCATCGCTATTAATCCTATTGTGGTGTCCACAATTACTACAAACATTGAAATTTGTAATTAGGTCTTTTCTATAGGCTACTTGCGAACATTCTGAACATTTAACCCACAAACCATCTCCCTCATCAGTATCTTGAGAAACTTTTCCAACAAATTGATCTTTACGCCTTGCGGCAAACCAGTCGATTAATGACACAACGTTTACTGTTTTTTCTATTTAAATCTAAATAAGGTACTTTTATCAAGAAAGATATATAAAAATTTGAGATCCTCTAGATTAAAAACTCCTCAAAATAAAAACAATTTAATGATTTGAGTTGATAATCGAAAATTAATTATTAATTATTAATTATTATTTATTTTTTTCCTCAATCATTTTATGAATTATTGGAGTGAGAATTAGTTCCATTGCAAAACCCATTTTTCCTCCATTTACAACGATACTGGTTGGACTTGACATGAATGAATCGTTAATCATTCCAAGCAAGTATTGAAAATCAATCCCCCATTTCTCTCTCGCCCCTTTTCTGAAATGTATGATCACAAAGCTCTCGTCAGGAGTTGGGATATTCCTGCATATGAAAGGATTAGAAGTGTCAATTGTGGGAATTCTTTGAAAATTAATATCGGTTTTGCTGAATTGTGGGCAAATGTGATTTATATAATCAGGCATTCTTCTCAATATAGTATCCACAATGGTTTCCGCTGAGTAACCTCTTTCTGCATTATCTCTATGGATTTTTTGAATCCACTCTAAATTTGTTATCGGAACAACACCAACAAGTAAATCTGCATAAGATGCCACATTGTATCCATCACCTTCTACCCCGCCATGCAAACCTTCATAAAAAAGTACGTCTGTTCCCTTAGGAATATCTTCCCATGGAGTAAATTGTCCAGGTTCTAAGGATGTACCAAGTCTTGCATTATGTTCTTCTGCTTCTTCAAGACTATGTAGATAATATCTTTTCTTTCCTCCTCCAGTTTCACCATAGATTTTAAAAAGTTCTTCTAGCTTGTCAAAAAGATTAGCCTCTGGACCAAAATGAGAGAAATTCTCACCTTTTGAAAGAGCGTCTGCCATAGCTTTTTTCATAGGCATTCTTTCAAATCTGTGGTAACTATCACCTTCTACAACTGCGGGAACAATATCTTCTCTGGCAAAAATGTGCTCAAAGGCTCTTTTTACTGTACTTGTTCCTGCTCCTGAAGATCCTGTTACAGCGACTACTGGATGACGTTTTGACATTTTTTAAAAACAATATCCCATGATTCTGACAGGTCATATGCCAACTTTATGTTTTACTTAAAAATATTTTTTTATTTATTAATTTTTTTTTAAATTTCATCTATTATTTTATCTCCGATTTCACTGCAAGATAAAACTTCAGAAGACCCATCAGCTAAATCAGCTGTTCTAAATCCTTTTGATAAAACTTTATCAATGGCAGTTTCTAAATTTTCTGCAGCTTCTTCTTCATTTAATCCAATTTTTAACATCATGGAAGCAGATAATAGCATTGCTATAGGATTAGCTATGTTTTTCCCAGCTATATCAGGGGCTGAACCATGAACCGGTTCAAAAACTCCTGGACCGTTATTGTTTAGAGAAGCAGATGGAAGCATACCAATAGAACCAGTTAACATTGCAGCTAAATCGCTTAAAATATCACCAAATAAATTACTAGTTAAAATCACATCAAATTGATTAGGATCCCTAACCAATTGCATTGCTGCATTGTCAACGTACATATTGCTTAGAGATATATTTTTATCTTTTGAGGTGATATTTTGAACTGTATCTCTCCACAATTGACTAACCTCAAGAACGTTTGATTTATCAACAGAACATATTTTTTTATTTCTTTGGTTAGCAATTTTTATTGCTATTTCCGTTATTCTCTCTATTTCGGCTGAATCATAAACCATTGTATTGAAAGCTTTTGGGATTTTTGTATTTGTTATATGTCCTCTTGGCTTCCCAAAATAAATTCCCCCTATTAATTCTCTTACAACAATAAGATCTACATTCTCAACGATTTCTTTTTTTAATGTACTTGCATCTAAGAGAGATTTTCTTATTTTGACAGGCCTGATATTTGCGAAAAGGTTCAGGGCAGATCTTAACTTTAGTAATCCACTTTCTGGCCTTAATTCTCTTGCAAGAGAGTCATATTTAATATCTCCAACACATGCTAAAAGTACAGCATCACTTTTTTTGCATTGATCTAGTGTCTCCTCAGGAGCAGGTGTGCCATATTTTTCATAAGCTATGCCTCCAAATAATTTTTCAATAATCTCAATATCGAAATTATGATTTTTTGAAAGCTTTTTTAAAACTTTTTTTGAAACTTCTGAAATCTCTGGTCCAATTCCGTCTCCTGACAATAAAACAATCTTATATTTCTTCATTTAAATTTTTGTTTAATAGAACAATAAATTATTGCTTGTCTAATTGTCTAAGTTTTTTTGCCAATTCTGGTAATTTTTTAAAAATACTTGAACTCCTTAGCCATGATTTATTTTCCATTGCTGGGAAACCACTAATTACCTTGCCATCTTCTATGTCACAATGAATTCCGCATTTTGAACTTGCTATGACATTATTACCAACTTTTACTCTATTATTTACTCCTACTTGCCCTGCCAAAATAACACCGTCTCCAATATTTGCTCCTCCAGCAATACCAACTTGTGCTGCAAATGCACAATTCTTTCCAATTTTTACGCCATGACCTATTTGTATTAAATTATCCAACTTTGTTCCCTCATCAATAAAAGTAAATCCAACTGCAGGTCTATCAATACAACAATTAGTTCCAATTTCTACAAAACTCATTATTTTTACACCACCTTTTTGCGGCATCTTTACCCATTTGCCATTTTCAGGAATAAAACCAAATCCCTCTGATCCAATAACAGAATTTGAATTAATTACACAATTATTTTTTAGGGTGGTATTTTCGTAAATAACACAATTTGGATGAATTATATTATTATTTCCTATTCGAACATTGCCTAAAATTGATGATCCAGGAAGAATATGATTATTGTCTCCAATTACAGTATTTTCTCCAATATAGACATTAGGTCCAATATGGCAATCTGCTCCAATTATTGCTGTTTTATCTATAACTGCTGAAACATGAATTCCTGGTTTGAAATTGATAGTTTTATATAAACAATCTAATACTTCTGCAAATGCAATTCTTGGATTTTTAACGATTATGTTTGATATATTGAGTTTCTTTAGGTCACTAACAATTTCATCGTTGTTAGTAGTTATTATTGCTGATGCTTTGGTTTGATCTAATTTTTCTTTAAGAATATTATTTTCTTCTAAAAAAGATATTTGATGTTTAACTGCAGCATCTAATGAGGCAGCATCATCTATATTTAAATCTTCGAAAATATTGGCACTAATAAAATTTGAATTTCCTTTTTTTATTAGATCAACTAAATCACTTAAAAGCATTTTTCAGTTTTAATTTTTTTCTAAGAGAGAGCGAGAACATCTCTATGTACGACAATTATCGAGGAGTTGTTATTTTCTGTATTATTTAAGATACTTCTTAATTTGTCGCTACTTATTGATACTAAACCTTTTGCAACTTCTTTATCATTTGCATTTACAATTTTAACTGCCTGATTAATCGTAAAGTTTCCTTCTACATTCTTAACACCAACCGCTAACAGTGAGGCACCTTTTTTTTTAATTGCAAAAGAAGCGCCATCATCTAAAGTGATTTTCCCTACTGTTTGAATTGCATGTGAAAGCCAACTTTTTTTGTTTCCAATAGGTTTTTCTACTGGATAAAATAAAGTTCCAATTTTATTATCATTAAATATTTCAATTAAGTTTTTATTATTAGTTCCATCAACTAGTTGGACTTCGACTCCTCCTTTTGTTGCTATTTCTGCAGAAATTAATTTTGTAGAAATTCCTCCTGTTCCCCATTCATTATTTGAGTTTTGAATATTTTTATCTTTAATTTCCTTTAATTCACTATTATGCACTTCTTTAATAGGTTGAGCATCTTTATTATTACGTGGATCTTTTGAGTATAGATTTTCAATATCGGTTAATAAAATAAGCTTATTAGCATTTATAGCCAAGGCAACTAAAGCAGAGAGGGTATCATTATCTCCATATTTAAGCTCTTCATTTGCTACTGTATCATTCTCATTTACTATTGGAATAACATTCAAATCGATTAATCTTTTTAAAGTTTTAGAAGCGTTATTAAAGGATTCTCGTGAATTGAAATCAGCTTTAGTTATTAAAATTTGAGCAATATTAAGACCTAATTTATTAAATACTTTATCGTATAAGGACATTAAATTAACTTGACCTACTGCAGCAGTAGCTTGAAGGGTACTTAAATCATTTGGTCTTGTTTTAATATTTAACTTTTGGCAACCTAATCCAACGGCTCCACTAGTTACTAAAATTAACTTGTTCCCTTTTGAAAGAAAATTTGTAAAGGATCTAGAAAGATTTTCAATAACTTCTTCTGTAGATGTTTCCTCTGTTCCTCTTAAAATACTAGTACCAATTTTTATAACCCAAGTTTTCATTTTATAAAATGAGAAATTAATTTTTCTATTGTCAAAGTTAAATTAAATTTTATAGGTAAGCCATCTCTATTTAATCGTTTAACTAATATTGTTTTTATATCACATCTATTTCCAACAATAATATCTGTAAAAATCCTGTCGCCAATAATGGCTATATTTTTTGGCGCTCTGCCAATTTCTTTGATAGCAGACAAAGTTGCTTTTTTTCTTGGTTTTGATGCATTGTATTTATACCTTAAATTTAATTCTTTCGCTATTTTTTCGATTCTTTTTTTTGATGGATTATTACTTATTAGATATAAGGAGAAAAGTTTTTTAGATTCTATGATCCAATTTTTTACAGCCTTTGGAATCATATTTGATTTTCTATTTACTAGAGTCCCATCCACGTCTAGCAATAAAGAATTAATTCCTTTTTTTTGCAACTCAGATTGAGGAATATTATATATTGGCAGGTTTGAATCCCAATTGACTTTTAGGATAGGTCTCATTTATTTTAAGAACTACTTTTTTCAAGCTCAGTTTCAATCAAAGGTTGAATTTTATCGAACTCATCATCTTCAACTAATAAGGCACCTTTGTCTTTTAATTTTCCCACAATAAAAAAAGGATCTAGTGGTATATATAAGCCATATTCTTGGTCAAAAAGATTAAAGTTAACAAGCAATTCATAACTCTCACTATCATCATCGACGTAATCTTCTTCTAATTCATCGTAAATTGGTTCTTCTAGTTCTCCTGATACTGTTAATGTAACTGCTGATCTGATAAGTCTTAAATCATGTTCTTGAAGAACTGCTTCGGCATTTTTGAGTATTTGTTCATTTTTATCTATTTTCTCAATTAATTCAGGTTCATCTTTTTCATTTATCTTAAAAAGACTTACTGGAGTATCAACAGGCGTTAATAAAGCATATTCTTGGCCTTCAACACTTACTAATTGTTCAAGATAACAAAATAGCTCGTTTCCATTAGAGTCATTTAATAAAAGAGTCTGTGCATCATAATTATCATTTGAATTGGCTTCTTTCATTTAAAAATAATCTATCCTTTTTAATACTAATATTTTATCTGACCATTACCAGCTATTTCTTCTAATTCAGGACCTTCTTCGATCCATTGTTCAAGTATTATTTTTGCTGAAAAACTATCAATCAATCCGGATTTATCTTTTTTTATTCCAAATCTATCTGAAGATTCCCAAGTTGAACTATGTTCGTTGACGTAAGAAAATGGAAGTTTTAATTCAGTTGAAAGTAATTGACCGTAATTTTTACAGTCAATAGCTTGAGTTGTCATTTGACCTTCATCATCTAGTGGAATACCCACAATAAATCCAGTCAAATTAAATTCATTTATATAATTTCTAATGATTTTAATCTCTTGATTATTTTCAAAACGTTTTACTGCTGGAAGTATATTTGATGTTATGCAGAGGGGATCACAATAAGCTAATCCAATTCTTTTTGTACCTATATCTAAACTCAAAATTGACTTGGGTTTGGGTTTGCAAAATTTCACTTTGTTTTTAATGGAAAAGGAGATGGATATGGATTACCTTGTGGACTTAATTTTTCAAAGATTGATTCCAAAGATTGATTTATTATATTTACTTGTTTGGCTTCATTCTTAACTATTGTGTTCCTGATAAGAATTATTTCTTGATTTATTTCTTTGAGAGTACATTCTTCGAGAAAAAGATTTAATTGAGAATTTTCTTTATAGGTTTTTAAATATGCAACAGGTGATTTTTCAAAAAATCTTTTTATAAATTCTTTTAAAATAGAATTGAATCTCTTATCCCAATATCTACTTATAGTTAAAGTATAAATTTCTTCATTTTGATAATTAATATCTTTTAAAATTGTACATAAAACTGAATTTTCATATATTAGGGCACCACTCTTGGAGTTATTTCTTTTAAGAATATCGTCTTGATCAAAATCTAAAATATTTCTTATTAAGGGAGATTGATTTGATCTTATGAAATTTACTATTTTTAATATATTTTGTTTATTAATGTTTTGGAATTCATTAATTAATGCATAGGCATTGGTATTTTGATTTATGGATTTATTTAGATCAGAACCATCCCAAAGGATTATCTCTCCTAACGGTTGAAAGCCTAATTCTCTTGAGGTTGATATGAGGTCAACATTATTTATATCAGAATTAATTATCCAACTAGAAGTTTTGATGTCTTTTATTGAGATAGATTTTTTTATCAATCCTAAAGTTAATTGTTTATTTGTTAAGGAACACTTGTTGTTAATCAACTTGGGCTTAGATATTTTTAAGCAAGTCTCTTTTTTGTTTAAAGGAAAAATATTCAAATAACCAATAATTTCGTTTCCATGTATAGCAATTATGCATTTATTTTTATTTTTCTTAAGATTATTTAAAAAAATTTTTAAATCATCGAAGGTATTTATAATTGCCATCTTTAAAAACCAATTATTCAGTTCCTTATTTTTAATATCTATTAAAAGATTAATATGCCTTATATGGAGTTCTTCAAAAGTTACTTCCATTCCTTTTTTAGATTGAAAAGAATAAGAGGTATCTTTTTTCATTTACTTTTTTTCTCTTATTAATACTATAGGGGTTTTTTCATCTCCATTGCCAGCTGGATTAGATTTTAGGTTTCTTTTAAGTATTTTATTTACTTTTTTATTTGAACTAGCTAAGACTTTCACACCTCCAAGATCATTAACATCGACAACAGCAACATCTATATTTAGATAGTTCGAAACCTCCTTACAAAATAAATCCGCATTGAGAGGACCCATAACTATACTCTTGTCGTAAGGTGTAACTGTACCGCTGATATCATCAAGGAGGGATGATTCTGAACCAGTTAACCTATAAAACATACCTTTAATACCAATTAATTTGAAGAGAAATCCAATAAATAGTGCAAAGGTTATTCTTGTGACTCCGATTCTATTTATTAACAATTGCATACCGCAAGCTGTTGCGAGACTGCTTGTAGGGTGAAAAAAATAACATAAAGCTTTCGAAAATAAACTATATTTTAAATTTTGAGGGGAGATATATCTGTTTTGCATAATCGCTAGCGGACTCTCACCGATTGTTAAAATATCATTTTTTTCTACAATTCCTTTGCAGTATTCAATCACAGTACTTACTGGGTTATCAAAGCAACCAAGTAAATCAGTTTTAATAGCAAAAGCTTTATATTTGTTATTTATGGGAATTTCAATAACTTCTTTCGACCTTTGTTTTTGACCATCTAAATTAATTAACAAACAATCCTTATTCGTTGAAATACCAAAATGTCCATAGTTCTCCCAATATATTTTTAACCATAGATATTTTATTTTTTTTCTAAAATTATTATTGCTAAATCTATATATTATTCTTACAAATAATTCTGAATTAGACTTGATTATTGTTGTTGGCCAGTAATTATTTAAATTCTTAATTTTATTATTTTCATATATATAAATATCTTCTTGATAATTAAATTCTTGGCAATATTCGTTACCTTTACTTTTAAAAAAATCTAATTCAAAATTTATATTAGATACCATCGTCTCTTTGGTTTTACTTTTATTAGTTATTTTTAAATCAATAATTAATTCGTTTAAACCATCCTTTTTTTTGATTTTATAATTTATTGGGACAAGATTTAACTTTGATTTGGGTGAGTTTTTAATAAATAAATCTGAAAGAAATAAAAAAATCAAAAGAACTAAGAGGATATTTATTAATATCATTTTTTAATTAATTTTTGTTTTTATCTTTTTTTTCAGAAATGATACTGTTGTATTCATTAAAACTTTCTAAAGAAAATGTCGTATCTTCTATATCAATTCCTTTTAGTTCTCCTATAACTTTGTTTAATTCATCGATTTGAATCATTCCATTTTTATCATATTTAACTTCGCCATCACTATTTAAAATAATGGTTTGTGGAATTAATCCGTTCCAATAATAATTAGGGTCATTTCTAAGATCAGACTTTTCTTTATCCTGTAATTCATCAGTAGTTAGAGCAATAATATCTATATTATTTCTCCATATTAAATCTAAACCAGATATTATCGGAGCCATAGCTTTACTATCTGAGCTGTCGTCAAGATAAAAAAATAAAACTGAGACTCTTTTATTTTTTAATGATTCCTGAAGAGTTGTCTGAGGAGGAACTATAGCGCCATTACCTGCGTATATAGGAAAAATGTTGCCATCGTAACTATCAGAATCTCTAGAGGCATTTGCTTTATATGGACTTAAAAAAATTAATACTATTAGGATCCATTGAATTATTTTCATTAAAGTTTAAAAAGTTACTTTGAACTTGATCTTCCTAATCCTTGAAGGATTCCTTTACCCACTAATCCGATAGCTTTGCCAACGACCTTTGTAAGGAAAGTTACGAAAAGATTACCGATATATTTTACAGCAACTTCTAACTGCGGTGCTATGGCATCTCTAATCTCAACTAACAATGTAACTTGTTTTTGTAGCCATTCTAGATTCTCTAATTCTTTCTCCCTATTTTCATTTTTAAAGTAACGGGTAAATTTTTTATCGATAATATCAATATATTCTCGTTTACTCTCATACAAGTAGATAGGCATATAAATATAGTCATGCCAACGATTGTAGTTATTAATATTATTTCTAAATCTTTCAAAATTTCTTGTTGATTGTAATTCGGGATTTATAAGTACAGTTCTTAATTCAGGCCAAGATGAACAAATATTAAAGATTTCAGAAGCTAATAAATTACAGTTCCTTATTGTCCAATTTGAAATTATATTTTCAAGGATCAAAAATGCTTCTGTTTCATATAGAGGGAGTAATTTTCCATCATAGTCAAGAGCTTCATTTTTAATAATTGGCTCAATAAACATTATTGATTCATGTGATTCTCTATCTACCTCTTCGCAACTTACTTCACTATAAATAAAATCATTTATTGAAATAGATTCGCTTCCTTTTTTTAATCGAAAATAGCTGTCTGTGATATTTGAAATTGTATTAACTTTAAGTTCTTTTATAAGAGAATCTAAATCATCTATAAAATCTTTCTCCTTATAGTTTTCCTTAATATTTTTAACTAAATTATCTAACTCATCTAACATTTTGCAAATTAGTCGTGAAATAAATTCTTTCTTTATCCCAGAGAGAATTATTGATGAATTATTAAACTCAACTTGTAAGTTTGTTGAGCTATACCTTTCTTTAAGTCTATCTAGTATTAAATTCCATATTTCTGTAGTGTTTTTATCTTTAATAAATACAGTGTTCTTATTTTCAAGATTAATTTTATTTTCAGTGTAAACTGCTTCTGTATAAAGTTCTAGTGAATTACCCCATAAGAAAATTAGAAAAGATTTTGCAGTAATAAGTTCTCTTAATCTTCCTTTTAAAATAAATTTATAAAATTCTGGTGTTGAATCAGAGTTGACATATTTGAAAATATAATTAATTTCAGAATCAATTTGTTTAAGACCTGATGTTAGAATTTTTTGACTAAAAGAGAGAGGTTTATTTTTGTTTAATTGAACTTGGGAATTATTTTCAATATCAAATACCCTTCCTCCATTTAAAATGGTACCAATAGATTCAAGAACTTTTTCTGCACTGGGATTTAAAAGAAAACCTTCAGCATTTAACGATGGAAGGGTATTTGCTTCATAAACAAGTTCGCCAGAGAGAATTATAAGAAACTTTGACTCATTATATCTTTCTCTTAATTTTAATAATTCTAACCTTATTAGATCTTCTGATTGGAAATTAAGAACATTCCAAATAACTAAATCCGGAGTTTTATCAACTGTTCCATTATTAAAATTAATGTCTAAATTTTGGTCTAGTGATGTTAACTTAAGCGATAATGATTCTGCTATTAAGCTTGGAGCAATAATCAATATAGGTTTTTTTGAAATTAATTCCAAGACTAGATTTCTTATCTCTTATACAAAATTAACTAACAATTACTGCAAATACCAGCCTTAAATCAATTTTTATACTCTTTTAAGCGTAGTGACTTCTGTTTAAATCAAAGTCATTTAATCTTTCTGATGACAATACATTATTCGCTTCATTGATCGTGAATTTATTTTCATAAAGAGCTTTACCTACAATTACTCCAAAGAGTCCAGAGTTCTCAAATTTTACTAACGATAATAAATCAGAAATTGAACCAACACCTCCTGAAGCGATTACTGGAATATCTGTAATTTCAAGTATGCTTTTTATGAATTCTTCATTTGTCCCTTCTAATGTCCCATCTGTATTTATATCTGTAACAATAAAATTAGCAATTTTAAATGAAGAAAACTCTTTTACTAGATCTGTGGCAAAAATATTAGATTGCTCAAGCCAACCCCTTGTACTAACTTTTCCATCTTTTGCATCTATCCCAACAACTATCCTTCCAGGAAATTTATTTGATAAGTCTTTAACTAGCTCTTTATTTTCTATTGCAGAGGTTCCCATGATAACTTTCTCAATACCATAAGAAAATAATTGCTCTATCCTTTCTTGAGACCTTATCCCCCCACCTATTTGAATTGGTATGTTAACTGTTTTTGCAATCTTCTTTATTGATTCATCGTTTGTTGGGGATCCAGTTTTTGCAGCATCCAAATCAACTATATGTATATATTTTGCCCCTTCGCTTTCCCAAAATTTAGCTTGCTCATGAGGCTCTTTGGTGAAGTCTTTTCTTTTATTAAAGTCGCCTTTAAAAAGCCTTACACACTTACCATTCATTAAATCAATTGCTGGTATTAGGTCCATAGAAACATCCTTTTCATTAATTACTTATTAGTAGTACTATTCAATATGTAATTCTATTTAAGATTACTACTTCAGTTATATATTTTTTGAATATGAAAATTCTTGTAATGGGCGGCACTAGGTTTGTTGGCAAATCTTTGGTTGGAAAGTTATTAAGTAATAATTATGATATTGATATTTTCACGAGAGGTAATAAAAGTAATCCTGAAAAAACAAATTTAATCAAGGGTGATAGAAATAATTCAGAAGATATCGTCAAGCTAAGAAATGAAAAGTATGATTTTGTTTTTGATATTTCTGGACGAGAGTTAGAACAAACTAAACTTCTTATAGAAAATTTAGATAACTCTTTCCAGAGATATATATATGTCAGTTCTGCAGGTGTTTATAAAGATAATTGTGAACTACCATTATCCGAAGTTGATCCAATTGATCCAGAGAGTAGGCACAAAGGAAAGTTTGAGACAGAAAATTGGTTAAAAAACCAAAAAATTCCTTTTACAAGTTTTAGACCTACTTATATTTATGGACCAGGAAATTATAATAAAATTGAAAATTGGTTTTTTGAAAGGCTATTTACAAAAAAATCTATACCAATGCCTGGTGATGGCTCTTTAATTACTCAGCTAGGTCATGTTTCGGATCTAACTGATGTAATGATTAGGTGCATGAATTTTGATAATTCCAAAAATAATATTTACAACTGTTCAGGCGAAAAAGGAGTAACTATTAAGGGTTTAATTTATTTCTGTGCGAATGTTCTTGGATTAAACCAAGATGAGATTTCTTTAAGAACATTTGATTATCAAAAATTAGATCCTAAATCTCGAAAGGGATTTCCAATTAGATTAAATCATTATCAGACTGATATATCTAAGATTAAACGTGATTTAGAGTGGGCGCCAACTTTTGATTTACTTAATGGTTTAAGGGATAGTTTTTTGAAAGATTTTAATAATAAAAAGTGTAAGGAGTTTGATGAGAATTCAGATAATATTCTTTTTAATTCTTAAATAACCTAATAAAGTCACAAAAGTCAGGATGAATCCTAACCAATAAAAAATTAAAGCCAAATTATTCAATAAGCTTATTTTTAATGGTGTAAAGAAGGTGATTACTGAAATAAAGAAGAAAAATGTTTTAAATTTACCCAACATCGATGCTGGTAAACCATCTTTTGTAGAGTTCCTAAGACCAGAGATAATTAATTCTCTAAATAAAATTAATGACAAAGACCAGAAAGGTATTAAATTATTTTTGCAAAGGAAGGTTAAGGGAATTAAATAGAATACTTTATCGCTCAAGGGATCAAGGATAGCTCCTAATCTGGTTTTAAGATTAAATTCCCTTGCAATTAACCCATCAAAATAATCAGTTAAACCTCCAATAATAATCAATATAAAGACATAAAAAGGTCTGTTAATTTCTAAAAAAAGTATTAATGGAAATACAAGGAAAAGGCGAGATATCGATAAGAAGTTGGGAATATTCAGTGCCAAATTTTTAAGATTTTTTCTTAATAACAAATTAGTTTTTGGTATATAAAATATATTACACTCTCAACAAGCTTTAATTTTTAGTAAAAATCTTGAATGGTTTTTAATGCTAGATTCTGAAATCTAATTTAAATCAGAATCCTAAAGTTTATGAACCCTTCTTCTATTTATTATTCATGATGTTTTATATTACAAAATTATTCCTTTTATCTAATGCAGCCTCATAGCCTAAAGCTATCTCCAGAAACTGATTTGATAAATTCAATTAAAGAATATTCATTATCGAATAATTTATACGGTTATGTTTCTGGAGTTGTTGGTAATCTTAGGACAGTTTGTATTCAATGCCCAGGGAATCAAGAGATAAATAAATTTGAAGGAAATCTAGAGATAGTTTCTTTAAACGGACATTTTAATAAGGGAGATGTTCATTTACATTTGAGTTTTGCAGATGAGGGATGTAATGTTTTTGGCGGCCATCTTGAGGAGGGATGTATTGTAAAAAAAGGTACTGATATATTATTACTTTCTTTTGAACAGAAAATTATTAATATCTCAAATGATGATTTAATCACAAATAAATCACGTGTAAAAGCATATATTTTAAAGGATTGTCCTTGGTCTAAAAGAGCAATTAGGTTGCTTAATTCTTTATCTATCCCTCATGAAGTTACTTTAATAGACAATGATGATAGCTTTCAAAAAATAATGGCTCAAAGTAGTCATAATACTTTCCCTCAAATATTTTTGGATAATAAATTTTTTGGAGGATATGATGAACTTTCAGAACAAGCAAAATTGGATAACTTAATTTCATTTAAGTAATCTAAAGTTTTAACTATCACGATTAGTAAGCTTTTCAGCAACTAATTCGTCCTCCAACTGCTTTATTAACCTTGATACAAGACTTTGAAATTCTGGTTGACAGCCTTTAAATGCAGCTTTATGTCTTATTGGCTCATTTCTAGTTCTTAAATCAGTAAGCATTAATTGTAATGCATCAATTTTGGGATTTATTTTCATAGTTTTAATTTATATATTTACATCTTTTAAATCATTTGCATAGCTTTTTTAAAAGATATCTTTTTATTATCATTCGAACTTGTAACTTCTATTAATTTATTTATGGATTCTTTATTTTTTAAAGAATCTATACAACATTGCGCAACTAATCTTCTTGGGATTGATCCATTAATTTGAGTATCCTCTTTTGAATAATTTATATTTTCTGATTTAATATCTTCATTTTCCTTTAATCCCCCTGGTCTAATAATAGTCCATTCAAAATTTGAATTGCGTAGAAAGTTTTCACCTAATTTCTTCCAAATAAGAATTAAACCAAATAAGTTTAATGGGTGAAATAATTTACCAGTACAAAGGGAACTAACTAAAATAACTCTTTTTATACCAACTCTTTTGCAACTCTCTAATTGCCTGTATACACCTAATGCATCAACCTTTGCAGGACCAGTTAAATCTAATGATGCTCTTGCTCCAGTCGCAATTATCAAAGCATCAATATCTTTTAAAGCTTCATCAAGTTCTCCCTTTTTGTATAGTGAAACCCTAATTGTTTCTAAACTCTCTAATCCGGCTGAGACTTTTGAATTCTTTCTTATGATTTGCCTTACTTTATATCCTTTCTTAACTGCTTCTTCAGAAATTCTATAACCTGTTTTCCCCGATGCACCAGTAATTGCTATTTTCATGATTAAAAAACTAATTTAAATATTATATAAATTTCTTAAGGCTTTTTACATATAAATTTCTTTTTTCTTTTGGGATAAAGAGTGCGACATAAATAACATTTTGTTCCATCACAACCTCTTGCTGTACAGTATTCTCTGCCATAAAAGATTATTTGCAAATGTAAGGTATTCCAATCATTAACAGGAAATATTTTTTTTAGGTCTTTTTCTGTTTTAACAACGTTATCTCCATTTGATAGACCCCATCTTTGTGCCAACCTGTGTATGTGAGTATCTACTGGGAATGAGGGTATTTTAAATACTTGAGACATTACAACTGATGCTGTTTTATGACCCACCCCTGGAAGAGATTCAAGCTTCTCAAAAGAATCTGGGACCGAGCCATTATGCTTCTCAATCAATAATTTAGATAAGTTATAAATGTTCTTTGATTTTTGATTAGATAGACCTAAAAATTTTATGTATTCGTAAATGCCATTAATACCTAGCTGCACCATCTTTTCTGGATTATCTGCAACTTTAAAAAGGCTTTTTGTTAATTCATTAACCTTCTTGTCTGTTGATTGAGCACTTAAAACTACGGCGACGAGAAGTGTATATGCATTTGTATGATCAAGAGGTATCGGAGGCGATGGATATAGCTTTTTGAGTTCCTTACGGATTATTTCTGCTCTTTCGGACTTTTTCATTAAATTTGAAAATTAAACGGTGTATAAAATTATACAAGGGATATTTTAGGTGAATATTTTCTGCTAACTTAATATATTTGAATAAGAAAAACTTAGTGAAAAATGATGCGTTAATAATTGATGATTTGCATCATAAATATGATAAGCGAGAATGTTCAAATTGGATATTAAACGCAATTAACCTGACAATCGAAAATGGCGAATTGTTAGGGTTGCTTGGTCCTTCTGGTTGCGGAAAAACTACTCTTTTAAGATTAGTTGCAGGGTTCGAATATCCCTCTAGAGGGAGGATTTCTCTAAATAATAAGGAGATTTCAAGTGGAAAAAATTTTCTTAGTCCTGAGAAAAGAAATATTGGTATGGTTTTTCAAGACTATGCACTTTTCCCTCACTTAACTGTTTTGGAAAATGTAATTTTTGGTTTAAAAAACAAAAAAGATAGATCTAGAGTTGACTACTTATTAAATGTTGTAGGTCTTGATAGTTTTATTGGGAGATACCCACATGAATTATCCGGAGGCCAAAAACAAAGACTAGCAATTGCAAGAGCTCTTGCTCCTGGTACTAATTTTATTTTATTAGATGAACCATTTTGTAGTCTTGATATGCATGTCAAACTAAAATTGAGAAGTGAACTTCCAAATATCCTAAAAGGTTGTAATGCAAGTGGATTGATGGTTACTCATGATCCGGAAGAGGCAATGTCAATTTGCGATAAAGTTGCCGTCATGAATGAAGGAAAAATACATCAAATTGATACACCAATTAACCTTCTAAACAATCCCAAGACCCTATTTGTTAGTAGTTTTATTTTGGGTAATAATATTATTAATCTTCAAAAAAATGGTAATTCATATATATCTTGTTTAGGTGAAATAAATAGTTCAGGGGTTTTACAAAATGCAAATATTAAAAGTATGTCAATTTCGCCTAAATTTATTTCAATTAAAAGATCAGAATCTGGAAATGCGAATGTAATATCTAAAGAATTTCTTGGAGAATTTCTTATATATAAAGTAACTATTAATGGAAACATATTGCGGATTAGAACTGATATTAATAATCACCTAAATAATGGTGATAAATGTTCTCTTTCTATAAATAAAAATAGTTATTATTTTTTATATCCTGGAGCATATAAGGTATATATATAGAATTTATTTATAGGCAATTACACTTCCCTCCCTTCCAATTAGAGCATTTTTTCTTTTTACATTTCTTTTTTTTATCTTTATATATTTTATTAGTTAAAAGCAGTTCAGAAAAACTGTACTCTAAATTCATTTATAGTATTGCGAGTGATTTTCATTATCATATTATTTAATTTAATTTAAAGGATTTATTAATTACTAATTTATACAAAATGTTGTATTATTTTATTAGATACTTATCTGAAAATGAATGAAAATAACTTAAAAACAAAAAAATTAGTTAATTTTGGTCCCTCTGGAAGAGCTGTTGCTCAGCCGATAGACAAAAGTTTGTTGGATAACATTTTTGAACATCTAACAATGGAAAGATATGCCAACGTTCAATATTTTTCTATGTATCTATGGTTTCAAGAACGTGATTTAAATGGATTTGCTTCTCATTTTCTAAGTGAATCACAGGGTGAAATGGAACATGCTCAGAAATTTGCAGATTACTTAATTGCAAGAGGACAAAGCGTAAAATTAGATGAAATTTCTGCACCCGTTCAAGCATGGGACTCTATAGAGGAGTTGATTTCTTATTCTTTTAACATGGAGGCTGATTTAACTTCATCTCTACAACAACTTTATTCCATGTCAGAAAGAATTTCAGATACAAGAACTAACGTATTTTTAGATCCAATCATTGAGGCTCAAACACAATCAGAAGATGAATTTGCGAACATACTAGGAAAGGTTAAGTTTGCTTCTAATCAACCTTCGGCAATCTTATTAATAGATAGTGATTTAAAGAAAAAATAAATTACTTTCAAATTTATTTTCATTCAATGTTCTTTTGGTTAATTCAAAAAGTAAATTCGAAAAGTTGATTTTCTCATTATTTTTGTTTAAGAGTTGAGATATTTTATAAATCTCCTTAACTCTTTTAAAAATATTTTTGTTTTCAGTAAATAACCTTCCCTTCAATACTTTATTTTCTGTAGATTTGTAGGATTGCTTGATATTTCTGAGTCTATTCGATAAAAAATAAACTTCCATTAACAAGTTGTTTGTAATTGATTCTGATTCCTTCATGTTTTTACAGCGGCGATGTTTCAATAAAAGAAGGGGCAACACTTACGGTTTGGGTTCCAATTGGAGCTATTAATAACTCAGATGATCTTAATTTAGAAATTAATCTTGTTGATGTTACTCGTGTAGAACCGATTAATTCTCCAATCCTTTCGTGCGTTAACCTAAAGGGTAACTCACACCATTGACCACATCTTCTACCTAGACGATTTACTAGTATTGAAAACAACGCTTGTAATCGCTGTTCTGCATTTCCTAAGTGTCTTATCCTAAGGAGTTGCAAAGTCCATTCATTTACTGCATCAAAACCAATATTCTGATCAATATTTACATTGCTATGAAAAGACAAATCTGTTAGTGCTTCAACGCAGACACCTTCGCTACATAAAAGGTCCGTTCTTAATTGATCACCTGATTGTAAAAATGCAAGTGTCATTCCTTCAGTTTCTTCACAAGGGCAATAAACCCTAGCAATTCCACTTTCAACTTCTAGACATGTCCCTTTAGGTCTTGATGAAGGATCTATTAATACGGATTGTCCAGTTATTATCCTTACTAGTTTTGACGGAGATTCTCCATAACTATGGAAATTCATTATTTAAATTATGATAATGAGAATTATTATCAATTATGCACTATAAATTTACTTATTGCAATAGATTCTCATTATCATCATGATTCTGAAGTTTTTCTTTACATAGTATTTAGCAATATAATTTATATATAATTACTAAAAGTTTTATTTTAGATGGGCGTAAATAGAGTTTGTTTTAATTGTGGAAGTTCTTCATTCGTCTCAGATCGATCTTTAGGTGGTAAAATTGTTTGTTCTAAATGTGGATCCTCTTCATATAAAAATAAATCCTCTTCATTTTTAAAAAGTAAATATTTAGTATTTCTAGCTATTGCGATAGCTATTTTCATTATTGTTATTTAATTAATCTTTTTATATTCCAAATTCCATTATTATTAGTTACCTCTACTTGAATACCATATAAATTATTAAGATTTTCACTATTAATAACCTTATTTTGATCTCCATCGGCGATTATTTTGCCATCTTTTAGCATTATCACCCGGTCATAAATTTTTGTAATCGTCGAAATATCATGAGTGACGCATAAAATTTTTGTATTTAATTTTGATAATTCATTAACCTTATCAATTACAAAAAACTTTGATTTATAATCTAAATTTGCAATTGGTTCATCTAAGATTAAGATTTTCGGTTTTTTGATTAATGCCCTTGCAATGAGAGAAATTTGTTTCTCTCCATCTGATAAATAGAAAAAATTCTTTTTAGATAAATTAGATATATTCATTTTCTTCATAATTTCTTCCACCTTATTAGAATCTTTTTCAGATTTATTTTGTACGTAACAATATCTTCCATATAATCCACTTAAAATTAAATCAAAAACTTGTAAATTTGGATTTATTCTATTTTTTATATCATTATTTACGGTACTTATTTTTTTTCTTAGTTCCCATAAATTTATAAGGTCTTTGTCAAATATCTTCAGTTTCGATTCCTTGCCTTCTACTGGGTATATGTTTCTATTAATTATTTCAATTAAGGATGATTTCCCTGAACCATTTGGCCCAATTAATATTACATTCTCTGAATACGCTATTTTTAAATTTAAATCTTTAATTACTCTAAAGCCATTTTTAAAACAATTTATATTTTTTGCATCAAACCAATATTTGTTCAAGACTAAAACTTATTACTCCAAAATATGATCAATTGAATTGAGCTTAAAATAAAAATAAAAAGATATAGCCAATTCAACCATGAAGGTCTATCTACTTTTTTCATAAATTATATTATTAACATAAAAAATATAAGCGGAGCAGCAAATCGTACGAATGTTTTTCTAATGATATCTATATTATTTGCGATTTCTAGCTTCTTTATCTCAGGAGGATATTGCAATATCACTTTGTCATATACATCAAGATTTTGAGACTTTATATAATTTTTCCATGGTTCATC
>JAOIOX010000030.1 GCA_028140765.1 Prochlorococcus sp. AH-736-N03
GGAGAATACCAAAATCTTCCCGTTTTTGAACCAGGATTGGCACAAATAGTAAAAGATGTTAGAGGTAAAAATTTATTTTTTAGTATTGATGTTCAAAATTCAATAAAAATAGCAGATCTTATTTTTATATCAGTAAATACTCCAATTAAATCTCATGGAATTGGAGCAGGAGAAGCGAGCGATTTGAAATGGGTAGAATCATCAGCAAGAGAGATATCAATGTATGCAGAGGGACATACTATAGTCGTTGAAAAGAGTACTCTCCCAGTTAAAACTGCTAGAATTATAAAATCTATATTAGAGTCTTCTAATCAAAATTTAGGGGGAGATTTAGGGAAAACCTTTTCGGTTTTGTCTAACCCAGAATTTCTTGCAGAGGGAACTGCAGTAAATGATTTAGAAAATCCAGATCGTGTATTAATTGGAGGTGAAGATAAAACTTCTATTGATCTCCTTAAAGAGATTTATCTTAGATGGGTTAAATCAGATAAAATAATAACTACTAATTTGTGGAGTAGTGAGTTGTCAAAACTCATTGCGAATGCTTTTTTGGCTCAAAGGATTAGTTCTATAAATACAGTATCAGCTATTTGTGAGTCTACTGGCGCTAATGTAGAAGAGGTGGCTTTGGCTGTTGGTAAAGACTCTAGAATAGGAGAGAAATTTTTAAAATCTGGCCCAGGTTTTGGCGGTAGTTGTTTTAAAAAAGATATTTTAAATTTAGTTTATATATGCAAGTCTCTAGGTTTAAAAGAAGTAGCAGCTTATTGGAATGAAATTATTAAAATAAATGATTGGCAACAAGATAGGATTTACAGAACTCTTGTAGAAAAACTTTATGGAAATATATCCGGTAAAAGAATTGTAATACTCGGATTTTCTTTTAAAGCAAATACCAATGATACTAGAAATTCACCAGCAATTACCATTTGCAGGAAATTATTAGCTGAGGATGCTCAGTTGGTCATTCATGATCCTAAAGTAGGGGAAAAGGATGTTTTTGATGCACTTGTTGGGAGTGAAAATATTATCAATTTTGAAAAAAGGTTAATTTATGAGATTAATATTCCAAAAGCAACTGAGAACGCAGATGCTGTTTTAATTATGACAGAATGGGAAGATTATATAAATCTTGATTGGAAAAAATTGCAGATAAAAATGAGAAAACCATCTTGGATATTTGACACAAGATCGATTATTTCTCCCGAGCAACTAAAACGAATAGATTTAAATTTTTGGCAATTAGGTAATGGAGAATCTTATTGAGTTAATCTAATTTAAACTAAGCTTTTTATGAGTTTTTTCTTTTAGTTGACATCTAATGCCTGCAATTAAAATCCAAAATAATATACTTACTCTTCCATCATAATAGGTAATATCTGTAAGCTGCATAAGTAAAATAATTAAGGTTGAAATCCACCAAAATTTATTTATTAATTGATCATTGAAATTGCAAAAGATTTTTTTTGAATAAAAAATAGGCTTTGTTTTATACATAAGTAAAGAAATTGTAGTAAATAAAATTAAAGAATTTATAATGCCATAATTATTTGCCATCTCTAGAAATAAGTTATGAGTATGTTGATAAGTAGGCTCTCCATTTTTTATTAAATAGATCAAGGAAAAACTAGATGCTCCCCATCCCAATAATGGTCTTTTTATGATATTCGAAATAGCGGTTTCCCAAATTCTTACTCTAGGAAAGGAAGTTATATCTGAAAAATTGTTTGAACCTGGGATGAAACCATTTAAAAATTTATTATCTCTGAAAAAAGAGAGGAAATCTAATGGGATTTCAAAAATAAAAATTGAACCAAAAGAAAATGCAATGACCAAAAATACTAAAAATAAAGTTTTAAAGCTTAAGCCTATTATTAATGCAAAAGAAATTATTATATTAATAATTGAATTTCTAGAGTTAGTTAAAACGGCAGCAAATGCTATAGCTATGCTAAAAATTAAATAAAAAACTTTTTTAAACTTTTTTCTTTTTGATTGAATTAAAAAGAAAAAACAAAAAGGAAATATTACAGCTAGCCAAGTGCCAGCATAATTAGCATTATTGAAGAGACCTGTTAAAGTTTGAAGGTTTTGATTTGTTACCTCTCTTTGGTACCAAATAATTGTTCCATTTAGTAATTTGATGGGTCCATACCATCCAAAGAAGTATTGTCCAAACCCAGAAATTAAAACAGGTATTGTTCCTAATACTAAAAACAAAGCGCATGATTTTCGATCTTTTATATCTTTTAGATAGAATTGAGAACACCAATAAGCCCAAAATAATGGAATCCAGTTTAGGAGGCCAAGCCAATTTAAATTCTTTTCTATCAGCGAATTATATGCATCGTATGTAATCAAATTTGAAATCATACAGATAAAAATCATCAATAATGTGCAGATTAATAATGGATAGTTCCATTTATCTCTAAGAAAATTTGTTTCATAAATATTTGCAACTATAAAAGAAATGAATAGAAAAATTGATGCGTAGAAAAATCCTGCTGGTAGAAGAAGAATGCCTAATCTAAAAAAAATATTTCCTATTTTAGAGAGAATTTCAGATTGCTTTAAGATAGATATATTCATTGTATGAAATAAATTTTTTTTATTTTTTTCAATATTTAAATTTTTTAAACCAATTAAATGAATGGATTATTATTTCATCAATACTCTTATATTTCGGTTCCCATCCAAGTTCTTTTTTTATTTTTTTTGAACTAGCAATTAATATTGGTGGATCCCCTTTCTTTTTTTCTATTACTTCATATGGACACCCCCCCCACAATATCCTCTACTTTTTGAATTATTTCCAAGACTGAAAATCCTTTTTCTAATCCAATATTATATTCAAAACAATTTTGTTCAAGTAATGTTTTATTTTTTTGAGTAAGATTTAAATTATCTAATTCATTTTTGATTTTTTCTAGGGCTAAAATATGAGCCTCAGCAATATCAATAACATGTACATAATCCCTTATGCATGAGCCATCAAAAGTAGAATGATTTAATCCAAAGACTTTTAATTTTTTTGTAATTCCTAAAGCAGATTTGATTGCTGATGGTATTAAATGTGCTTCCACTTTTCTGTTTTCTCCAAAAGAACCATCTTCAGAAGCTCCTGCAGCATTAAAGTACCTAAGTATTACGCTCTTTAAATTATTTGATTGAGCTAAATCTTTTAGCATCTTTTCAATAATTAGCTTAGTTCTCCCATAAGGGTTTATAGGATTTTGAGGACAATTTTCATCTATCGGAAGTTTTTCAGGTATGCCGAAGGTAGCACAAGTACTTGAAAAAATTAAAGGGATTGGAATTGAATTATTTCTAGCTTTGTTTAAGTTCAGATCGCATAAAACTTCTAATAAACTTATTGACTCCAGAACGTTATTTTTGTAATAAATTATAGGATTTTCAGATGATTCTCTTGCATCAGAATATGCTGCGAAATGAATTACTGCTTCAATATATTTATTTTCATGAATCGTATTTTTTAGAATTTCATGCCTACCTGTTATGAGGCTCATTAAATTTTTTTTGTTTCCAAAATTACTTTTTAAAAAAGGAATATTTAGTTTTGATCTAATGACCTCATTATTAACCTTTTCTAAGGTATCCATTACTACAGGTGCATGACCGTTTTCAATAAGTTTTTTAACGGTATGTGTACCAATAAAACCTGCACCTCCAGTAACAAGTACTCTCATTAAATTCCAAAAGATTTTGTGGTAAATGAAGATTATACAACTCTATTGAGGTTATTCTTGAAAAACTTAATAGTTTTATCAAGGCCCTCGTTTAATCCAAATTTTGGCTCCCAATTAAGAATTTGTTTGGCAAGTTCAATACTAGGATTTCTTCTTAGAGGATCACCTTCTGGTAATTCAAAAATTTTATAGTTTACGTTTGAATTTATTTTATATCTTATTTTATCTGCTAAATCTAATATTTTATATTCTTTATCGTGACCTAAATTGATTGGTCTTTGATAGTTACTATTCATTAAATTTATAATTCCACTCACCATATCATCAACATAACAAAATGATCTAGTTTGAGAACCATCACCATAGATTGTGATTGCTTTGCTTCTCAAAGATTGTACAATAAAGTTACTTATCACTCTCCCATCCTCGATATCCATTCTTGGCCCATAGGTATTGAAAATCCTAGCTATCCTAATATCTAAATCATACTTTCTATTGAAATCAAAGCATAAGGTTTCAGCTATTCTTTTACCCTCTTCATAACAGGCTCTTATACTAGATGTATTTACTGAACCCTCATATTCTTCATCTTGAGGGTGGACTTTTGGATTTCCATATATTTCACTAGTACTTGCAAGCAAAAATTGAGAATTATGCTTAAAAGCCAATTCAAGCATATTATAAGTTCCAATAAAACATATTTTCATAGTCTCTATTGGATTAATTTGGTATTTCGTGGGTGAAGCAGGGCAAGCCATATGCCAAATTCTTTGACAATTTATATTTGGAGGTTTATTTGTGACATCATGGTAAATAAACTTAAAATTAGGATTAGATAAATGATGTTTTATGTTCGCATAATTTCCAGTTGCAAAATTATCTAAACAAATAACCTCCTCATTAGAATTTATTAATTTATCAATTAAGTGCGAACCTATTAATCCAGCTCCTCCAGTTACAATGTTCTTCAATTTTGAATATGAATCAATATGATTATGATACCTAAATTTTTACGGAAAATTTTTTTGATTATTTTATAAATTTAAAAGGATAAGATATTTTTATTTAAATTCTTAATGGATTAAGACATCTTGGAATAATACCTTTTAAATCATAAATAATATAATTTTCATTCAATATATCTGACCAAATATTGGAATTTATTTTTTTAAATTCATCATGTGCTGTTGCAATAATTACAATGTCATATTTGTCTTTATGAAGAAGAGGAGATCTATTTAGAAATTTAAAATCAAAATTTTTTAGTTTGTTTGTATCTTTTATAAATGGATCATAAATATAAGGAATATTATTTTCTTTATTTAATATTTTTATAAGATCTATTGCTTTAGAGTTTCTGATATCTTTACAATTTTCTTTAAAGGTTAAACCTAAAACTAAAATTTTTGAATTTGAAATTTTTATTTTCTTTTTTGTCGCTTCTTTTAATATTTCTTTTATAACCCAACTGCTCATTCCATCATTTAAATTCCTTCCCGCAAGAACTATATCAGTAGTATATCCATTTTTTTTTGCAACATAAGTAAGATAATAAGGATCTACACTTATACAATGCCCGCCTACTAACCCAGGTCTAAAAGACAAAAAATTCCATTTACTTTCAGCTGCATTTAGTACATCTAGGGTATCTATATTTATAGTTTTACATATTTTAGCTAATTCATTAACAAGAGCTATATTTATATCTCTCTGAGTATTTTCAAAAACTTTTGCTGCTTCTGCAATTCGAATACTTTTCGATTTAAAAGTCCCTGCTTTTATTATTGATCCATAAAAATCATTTATCCAAGATGCTGTTTCTGAATTACTTCCACTTGTAACTTTGACTATTGAAGTAAGATTATGATTTTTATCTCCTGGATTAATTCTCTCTGGACTATAACCACAGAAGAAGTCCTTATTGTATTTCAGACCAGTAATATTTTCTATAATGGGAACGCAAATTTCTTCAGTTGTCCCTGGATAAACTGTGCTTTCAATTATAAATATTGGGGAAGTGATTTTATCTCTTTTTATGATAAAATTTGCCACTAATTCCGTAGCATTTTTGAGAAATGATAAATCGGGATTGTTTTCATGATCAATCGGTGTTGGCACTGAAATAATAAAAATATCAGCATTGATATCTGCATTTTTATCATTTATAAAAGTAATTGATTTGAATTCTTTTTTGCTTTCCTCATCACTTTCTTCAGTACTATCTATGCCGGATATAAGTTCCTCTACTCTTTTTTTATTTAAATCAAAGCCTATTATTTTTCTGTTGAGTTTTTTAGATGTTTTTAGACATTTTTTGACCCTTGAAAATTCAATAGCTAGTGGCAATCCAACATAGCCAAGACCAATAACACAAATTGTGCAACTAAATAAATCAGGTAAATTACATTTATTTTTTTTAATTACCATTTGATTAATTCATCAGCATTGATAGAAGCTCTTATACCAATTTATAAACTCAGAAATTCCTTTTGCAATAGGTGTATTTGGTTTAAAATTGATCCATTCCTCTATTTCAGATGTATCAGCAAACGTGCAAGCAACATCTCCTGGTTGCATTTCACAATAATCTTTATTAGCTTTAATTCCTAGTTTTTTCTCAATTTCTGTAATAAATTCTATTAATGAGGTGGGCTTAGAATTTCCAATATTTAGAACTTTATAAGGTGCCCAACTTGTCCCTAATTTTTGATTATCATAATTATATTTCTTATCAACCTTAGGAATCTTTTTGATAACTCTTACTAAACTCTCAATTATGTCATCTATGTAAGTGAAATCTCTTTTCATATTCCCATTATTAAATACTTTTATTGGCTTATTTTCAAGTATTGATTTAGTAAAAAGAAAAAGTGCCATATCAGGCCTACCCCATGGTCCATAAACAGTGAAGAATCTTAAACCAGTTGTAGGTAAATTATATAGATGACTATATGTATGAGCCATTAATTCATTAGCCTTTTTTGTGGCAGCATATAAACTTATTGGATGATCAACCGAATCCATCTCTGAAAAGGGGTACTTTTTGTTACCACCATAAACTGAACTGCTACTTGCATAAATCAAATGTTTAACATTGTGGTGACGAGACATTTCTAATATATTTCCAAAACCATTAAGATTGGAATTTAAGTATGCATAAGGATTTTCAATAGAGTATCTTACCCCAGCTTGAGCAGCTAGGTTAATAACATTAACTATCTCAAATTTCTCAAATATCTCTTTTAAATTTTTTCGATTTTCAATATCTTGTTTGATAAATATGAATTTGTAATCGTTTTTGGCTGCAAAATTTTCTAAGTACTTATTTCTTGCTAATTTAAGTTTAATATCATAGTAGTTATTAATATTATCCAAACCTATAACTTCATGACCAAGTTCTAGGAGTCTTTTGCTTAAATGGAATCCAATAAATCCCGCCGAACCTGTAACTAAGGTAGACATTTTTTTTAGATTTTAAGAATGATTTTTAAATAGTAAGGATATACAATTAAAAATTCTAACCTATTATCCTATGTTAAATTTTAATTAGAATTATTTTCAAATTTATTATTACTTAAACTAAAATTTAAATTTAAGACTTAATAACTTTAGAATTATATTGCTTTGTAGTAGGACAATTATTTAACTTATATTTTTGAGAAAGGAATTTTAAAAAGTTTCTAATTAGTAAATTGTGAGTAATTTAGATTTTTTATCGTATCACTTAAACCATTTTCTAAATCAATTTTTGCATACCAACCTAGATTATTTATCCTGGTAACATCTAATTGCTTTTTTGGAGTTCCATCAGGTTTTGATGTGTCCCATAGTATTTCTCCATCGTATTTAATTATATCGGCGATTATGTTAGCTAACTTTTTTATTTTAATATCTTTTCCAGTCCCTACGTTTAAATGATTTAGATTTTTACCAAAAGAATCTTTTGGAGCTTTTTTATCAGAAGGATTCCAGTTCTCAAGGCAAAATATAACTGCATCTGCAAGATCATCAACATGCATAAATTCCCGAAAAACGGAACCACTTCCCCAGCAAGTAACTGAGGAAAGTTTGTGTTTTTTTGCTATTATAAATTTTCTTATAAGAGCAGCCACTACATGACTGTTCAAAGGGTGATAATTGTCGTTAGGTCCGTATAAATTAGTTGGCATCAGCGAAATAGCATCAAAATTATATTGTGTTCTTAGAGATTCACATAATTTAAGTCCTGCTATTTTAGCAATGGCGTAAGGCTCATTTGTACTCTCTAGTTCATTTTTAAGTAATGACTCTTCTCTTATTGGTTGATTTGCATGTTTTGGATAAATACAACTGCTTCCTAAAAAAATAAATTTTTTTGCATTATTAGACCAAGCTGATTCAATAACATTAGTTTGAATTTTTAAATTTTCAATAAGAAAATCTGCAGGGTATTGAGAGTTTGCATAAATGCCCCCAACTTTAGCAGCTGCCAATATTACAATTGTTGGCTTCTCATGAACAAAAAAGTTTTTAACTGAATTTGAATTCAAGAGATTTAATTCATTCTTTGTGGGAGTAAGAATTCTAAGTGAATCTCCCCCTCCTCTTAACTTATAATTTGAAAGCTTTCTTTTTATTGCACTTCCAACCATACCAGATGAGCCTGCAATGAATATTTTGTCTGAACTATCAAGTTTGTATAGCATTTAAAAAAAATTTAATTAGATGGAGGAGATTCAATTGAACCACTTATTTTAAACCCTTTCTTTAAAAGAATTGATTCTTCTAAAGCTTTACTTTTATCTGATAAGATCATTTCCTCAATCATTTCCTCAAGTGATATTTCAGGTGCCCAACCTAATTTTGAAAATCCTTTTGTTGAATCTCCAACAAGTTCATCCACTTCAGTTGGCCTAAAATATCTTTTATCGATTCTTACTACAATTTCATTATTATCCGCTCTCCTTCCGATTTCATCAATTCCTTTACCTTCCCAAATAATTCCTTTTTCATTTGTATCTTTAGACCAGCCTAGCTTGATGGCGCAAATCTCTATGAATTTTCTAACTGTTTCCATTCTTCCTGTAGCGATAACAAAATCATCGGGTTCATCTTGTTGAAGCATTAACCATTGCATTTTTACATAATCTTTAGCATGGCCCCAATCTCTTTTTGCATTAAGGTTTCCCATATAAATACATTTTTCAAGACCCGCATCAATTCTTGTTAGACCTCTTGTTATCTTTCTAGTAACAAATGTCTCTCCTCTTTTAGGACTTTCATGGTTAAAGAGAATTCCATTGCATGCATAAATTCCATAGGCCTCTCTATAGTTAACTGTAATCCAGTAAGCATATAACTTTGCAACTCCATAAGGACTTCTTGGGTAAAAAGGTGTAGTCTCTTTTTGAGGTGATTCTTGAACTTTTCCATATAATTCACTCGTACTTGCTTGATAAAACTTTGTTTTTTGATTCAAATTTAAAATTCTTATAGCCTCTAGTATTCTTAAAGTTCCTAATGCATCACTGTTGGCTGTATATTCTGGTGTTTCAAAACTTACTGCCACATGACTTTGAGCCCCTAAATTATAAATTTCATCAGGTTGAACATTTTGAAGAATCCTTATTAAATTAGTACTGTCTGTTAAATCACCATAATGTAATATGAAATTTGGATTTTCTTCATGAGGATCTTGATAAAGATAATCAATCCTTTCAGTATTGAAACTACTGGATCTTCTTTTAATTCCATGAACCTCATAACCTTTTTTTAGAAGGAATTCAGCAAGATAACTGCCGTCTTGTCCAGTAATACCTGTAATAAGAGCCTTTTTTCTGGAAATCATATATTTATTGATTAAACAATTTGATGGTTTTAATTACTTTATTTCATTATAAATATTCGTTTAAAAAGGACTATTTTATTAAGTTTCTGACGGAATTATCTTCAAACCTTAGGATATTATCTTCGCCTAATAAGTATGATCCGCATTGAATTTCAAAATTTTACAGATTAGAAACAAGAGCTTTGTACTTTAAGAGTATTATAGACCTCATTTTATTGAGATTCTGATGTTGGATCCAATACTCATTGATGATGAGAATGCCTGCCTGAAATGTGAAAGTTTTTTCCGTTTTTCTGAAATAATGTTGTCCTGAATTATCTGAGGAGGTCCAAAGTTAAAAAATCTCATATTATTCTTATAAGACCAATTAATTGCATAATCTACAGCCAGGTGACTTAAACCCATGGTTGTGTATTCACGATTATATGCACCACTCCAGTAATGGAGAACGTTACCCTCCGAAACAAAAAATGCTGCACCAATAGGAGTCAAATTATCATAGATCACTAACATAAAAGCAACACCTGAAGTCAGCATTGTTTTTTGCGTTAGCCATGTCTCTTCAGGTCGAGTTAACCTACCAGACACAATAAAATGAAGATTTTTGTATTCCTCAAAAAGAGGAAATAATTCATTAGCGTCAATATTATGACTTACTTTAAATGAAAACTTACGTAATGTCTTATTGATTAATGGCTTTATGGATTTTCTATAGTTCAATCTGGTTTGAGCATATGTACTATCAAGGTAAATATATCGACCAGCTAAAGGCACAAGAAGTGTAGATCCTAATTCAAAGTACTTTTTAAATGGTTTAATCAGGCTCTCTGAGAAGGGGTGTAAGCTTATATATATCTCTTTTGAAGAAAAGCTATTTGTATAGTTGTTCAAAACTAATTCAGTAAGCTTTGCCTTTTGATCATCAGATAGATTGTCATTAAAGAATAACGTAATTGGACCCTCGGGCTCACCACTACAAACTATTGAATTACATTCATATACAACTGCGGATGCTAAATAGATAAACTTTTCAGACGTCTTTAATATAATCACAAAACTATGATCGACGTTTGTCTCAGTGACATTACTGTAATACCTACTTATAAGTTCTTGTTGGCAAATTAATCGTGATTCCTTTGGCAATAATGAAACTGTATAATTTCTTACCTCTGTAAGAGGAATGATACAGATATTTTGTTTGTGGAAATATTTTTGGAGAATTTTATTTTCCACAGCCTTTTATAGTAGTGATTCTGCTGTCAGTTATCTCCGGTCTTAGAATAGTTGAGTGAACTTTAGCAAAGGCTAAACTACGAAGATCTTCTAATGACTTATCCGAATAATTGTATAGTGTATATTTTTTTTTATTCCTATAAAATATTTTGAAATGACAGAGCGCTCGTGGTAGTAAATTTTTTATCTGAGGGACTAGATTCAGTCGAAAGAACCTAGTGATTGACAAGAGATTAGTTGACATTGATCATTAAAAGAAATAATAAATTATGTTTTTAGGAGCATCCTTTGCCTATTATTATGTATTTATTAGTCTCATCTGAAGTTGGCATTTTATCGGTAAGAATGAATTCATTAATTGTTGATTCATCATTGCCTTCATAGTGAGTATTAGGGCTGAAATCATTTAATGTTTTAATTATATCAAACGAAGTCTGCCAGTCCCAGTCGGAGTCTCTATGCCAAAATAAAGGATTGCGATGCTGATCAATTATATATTCGAATGAGTTTTGATTAATTCCTAACCATTCAAAAAAGAGTGATGATTTCGACAGTTTCGCATTCGAATATTTTGTGACTAGTTTAATCCCGGACTCACGTGATAAATGTCCAAGGCGAATATCACGAACGGCGTGATCTAGCACCTTCCCATAGCCGTGTTTTAGTACTTTAATATAATCATGCAAGTTGCTGTAGTTCCAACAATCTATATCATTGTAGTAATCAAATGTTCTGCTCAATAAGGAAGTTTCATACCCATA
Source organism: Prochlorococcus sp. AH-736-N03 (assembly GCA_028140765.1). GTDB lineage: Bacteria > Cyanobacteriota > Cyanobacteriia > PCC-6307 > Cyanobiaceae > Prochlorococcus_A. Next base: position 11,529 of record JAOIOX010000030.1, read on the forward strand.
AAGCGAAATCATCTCTTCATGCTGTATTCGAGAATCCCATCGTATGAAATTATTCAGATATATACCTCTTACGCCTACCTGTTCAAGTTCAATGTTATCTGGATATATATAAGGGCTAATATATTCATACTTTATATTATCAAAATCTGAAATCAAATCTTCTGCCTCTAACCCCATTAAGTCATGTTCTTTTCTATACTTTCGAGTCATTTCTACTTCATCTAAATGGCTAAACATTCCTACTTGGTCAATTCCCTGATGAGCTCCCCATATGATCAAGGGTATTTTAAACTTTACTGCTATTTGTACCGGGAAGACAGTTTGACCAGCTATGCAGTGCCAATAGATACTCCCTAATCGTCTCAAAGTAGCACGTGTAATAGCCTTAACTGCTTGAGGATTCACGGTAAGGGTTAAAATATCGCAATCGAATACAGTTCTTAATCGTGCAAGATTTTTATAACCAACCGCAGTATTGTAGTGCTTATTGTATGTAACCAGAAGTGGATTCATTCCGTATACATTTTTTATAGTATGGACAATAAAAAATGAATCTCGCGCCCCTGATACTGGAATAATGCAGTCATAATTTAAGCCACTATTTGACCTGTAATCAGAAAGAATCGTTTTAAGTCGTTTTGAACGTTCCTGCCAATCTATTGTGTTTTTTTCATCATGGACGCGGCAACCGCTACAAATTCCTTCCTCATCAATCACAATATTCAGTGGATGAACTGATGGATACAAGCAACGCTTACAAAATTGCATCAGATAATCTCTTTGACAAGTTTTTGATATAGAAGATTGGTTAGATCAGGTTCAGGTTTTTTTAATAAACGACCTAATTGGTCAGTAGAGACAGCATCGTATTTTGCATAGCTCTCGTGCCTTACCTGTTCGGTATTTGAAATAAGTGATTTAGTGACTGTAGCACTATGTTCTGTGAAATGAAAGAAGTTTGATGCTGCTAATGCCTCTACTTGAGTAAAATTTAATGCCTCAATCATATGCTGTGGATTTCCTACTCCGCCACATATTATAAGTGGTACATGAATTGATGGAGAAATATAGTTAATAAGATCTATATCGTATCCACATTTAGCACCATCTCGATTTACGGAGTTGAGTAAAATCTCACCCACACCAGAGTCTTGTAGACGAAGTAAGTAATCTATTAAGGGAAGTTCAAGAGCTTTTCTTGTTAAATGATCATATATATAATTTTTGCCGTCGAGGTTAATGACATCAATAGATCCAACAATGCATTGATCTCCATATATTCTACTTGCTTGCTTTACTAGGTCTATGTTTTGGTGGAGAGAACTGTTGAAACACACTTTATCTGCACCACTATTTAAAAGTTCATGTACATGACTAATATTACATATACCCCCCCCCTACTGTTAGCGGGATCATAGTATATGGGGCTATTTCTCTTATTAGAGATTTATTTGGAGCAAGAGATTTACGACGTGCACAAATATCAAGCACAATAATTTCATCTATTCCCCAGTCGTTTAAGGCCTCTACTGCAATTTCGGGCTTACCAACTGGTAAATACCTTTTAAAATTGACACTTTGAACGACAATATTTTCTCTGATTAAGAGCAAAGCAATGATTCGTTTTTTTAGCATCAGAAAGAAGAAAAGAAACTACGGAAGAGCCTTAATCCATTCAAACTACTTTTTTCAGGGTGAAACTGTACGCCATGTATATTTCCGCGTGAGATTGATGAAATATGTTTCCCATTGTAATCGAAAGTAGAGGTTATATACTTTTCATCACAACTATATACATAGCTATGGTCAAAATAAAAGTGCGGGCTGGCTTTAGAGCGTGTAAATAAAGGACTATTTTCGTCAACCCCGATGAGATTATTCCAACCAACATGTGGAACTGGATGATTTAAATTATTGGGTATCTTAATTACTTTTCCGGGAATCCAGCCTAATCCACTATGTTTACCATTCTCTTCTGAAGAGTCTGCCATGAGCTGCATACCGACACAAATGCCAAGAATTGGTTTTCTAATATCGATCACTGCATGAGTTAACACATCAATTAGTTTAGAGCTGTGAAGATTGTCTATGCAGGCTTTAAATGCCCCAACGCCAGGTAATATTAGACAGTCTGTAGTTAGTATCTCATCCTCAACACTTGTTATTTGGACATTTTTATAGCCTAGATAATTGATGGCATTTAAAACTGAATAAACATTCCCGACTCCATAGTCAACGATTTTAATATTCGGGTCTTTCATAATCCAACACCAACGATAAACTTGGGTCTATATTTGCCACGCGCTGTGCGTTCAAATAAATCTTGATTTACATAAGTGTCAACAGTTTCCCAAAAAGTTGATTCTGATATATTAAGAAAATTGCAGAATTTTTCAAGAATAGATTCGTCGTA
>JAOIOX010000031.1 GCA_028140765.1 Prochlorococcus sp. AH-736-N03
ACAAAATGTTACTTCCGGAAACTTTAATTTAGCTTCTTCTAATTTCTTTGTTTTACCTTCTTCTTGCCAATAATTTATTACTTCAGTAGCTTTATTCAATATTTCTACTCTTTCATTATCTGTAATCCAACCTTTATTTTCCAATTCACTTTTTAATTTTTCCCAAGCATCATCTCTTGGCCAAAAATAATAAGCAGTAAGAGGGCTTGCCCCCCCCACCTACTATTTGATCGACTGCTAAAGCAACATTATCAGGTAACCACAATACTTTAATTATGAACCTTCCTTCATCAGGTTTAGGAGTATAACCAGTAGGTACTCCATCTTCATCAATTGTGGCAGCCGCCAATACAGCTGTGGCACCCATCATTCCTGAATTAGGAGAAGAATTTTTAGAGTTTGGTGCATCACTGTTTTTTTCTTTTTTTTCTTTTGAATTTTGATTTAACTTATCTGATGAGGTCATTCACTTATTTAGGTTCAATAAATAATTTATCAGTTTATGGACACATTTTGATTGATTTTTTCAAAATTTCTTGATTTTAGTTATCGCTAACTTCTAAACAGAATTTTTATCTATCATGAGATACTTCATAAAAATCATAAATAGTGGCTTCCAATGAATCCCAAAGGTCTTTGGGAATATCGTTTTCTTCTGCGAACATGCCAAGCTGACTAGCTAAGCCTCTTGCTTGAGAGAGTTTCGAATCATATGAATCGGACTTATTCATTTTTGAGCTTTAAACTTAATAAAAAATAAATCTATTAACTTGATAAGTCAAATTTCAAAATTCTAAATCAGAAATTTCTTTTAGTGCAGCAATACTTAAAACTTCTGGGTTTGTATCTGTGACCAGGACATCGTCTTCAATTCTTATCCCTATGCCTTTCCATTTCTCATCTATAGTGGGTTGTCCCTCAGGTATTGGGATCCTATCACTTATGTAGATCCCAGGTTCTACAGTAAGAATCATTCCATTCTGTAATGGCACTTCATAGTCCCCCATTCTATATGCTCCAACATCATGAACATCTAAGCCGAGCCAATGTCCAGTTCTATGCATGTAAAGGTGTTTATAAGATTGATTCTCAATTATCTCCTCAGTACTGCCTGACAATAAACCAATTTCTTTTAATCCTTCTATAAGAATTGTTAAAGCAACATTATGAACATGACTAGAATTCGATCCCTTTACAGCACTTTTAATTGCATTTTTCTGCGCACTCAATACGATTTCATAAATAACTTTTTGTTCATTAGAAAATTTACCACCAATTGGAATAGTTCTTGTTATGTCTCCATTGTAATAATCAATTAGTGAGCAACCAGCATCCACTAACAATAAATCTTCCTTCTTCAAGGGTGAGTTATTTGAAGTGTAATGCAAAATACAGGCATTATCTCCTGATGCAACAATTGAGTTATAAGCTGGTCCTCTCGCCCCTTTTTCCAGAAAAAATCCCTCTAGAAGACCCTGAATTTGTCTTTCATTTTTCTTTGATGAGATTGATTCTCTAACTAATTCATGAGCTTCTGCTGAGATTTGAATAGCCTTTCTCATTCTCTTAATTTCAAATTCACTTTTAATTAATCTCATCTCATTCAAATAAATTTCTGGAGATTTTATAGAATTTCCACCAATGCCTAATCTTGAGCGATTTTCAAGTTGTTGTGAAAAAATTTCCAGTATTATTTTCTCAACTGATGGATGCTTACCAATAGAAAAGACTAGTTCGTCAGAACCATTTATATAGGCTGGGAGTAAATCTTTTAATTCGTTTATTGAGTGAGCCTTGTCAGCATTAAACTCTTTTTCAGCGCCTTCTAAACCCCATCTAAAGCCATGCCAGACTTCGCTAATAACATCTTTAGGAGCAACAAACATAATAAATCTCTCTCCCTTTGGCTTATGCGATAAAAAAAGAGCGATTGCATCTGGCTCATCGAAACCGGTTAAATACCAAAAATTACTATCTTGTCTAAAAGGGTATTCACAATCAGCATGATGCTTTACGAGACTAGCACCTGGGATAATAGCAGCTTTTCCATTTAATTTATTGAGGAAGATTTCTCTTCTTTCTTCAAAAACTTTATTTTCAGGTTTAAACATAGATTGTGTATTGGCGTGTTTAAAAAAAAATGGAAGAATGAATTAATACAGATTTAGTAACTAATCTATTTTAATGGAACCAAGTGTTTACGGGTTAATTTTTCTTATAGTAATTATCTTAATTGGATCAGCATGTTGTTCGGGAGTAGAAGCTGCTTTTTTAGCTGTAAATTCGATTCGAATTCTAGAGATAGCCTCTAAACAAAAACCAAAGAGTTCTGCTAATCAACTCCTTAAACTTAGAAAACATCTTGGAAGAACATTAACTGTAATTACTATTGCTAATAATGCATTTAACATAATTGGAAGTCTTATTCTAGGTGTATATGGAGCATTGGTTATTAATAGTAGTTATGGCCTAACCCTGTTTTCAATTTCCTTTTACATACTAGTCGTATTAGTAGGAGAAGTACTACCTAAGGCTCTTGGTACAAGATTCTCAGTTCAAATAGCATTATTATCAGTTCCTATCTTGAGAATCTTGCATACTTTAATGAAGCCATTTTTAGTATTAATAGAACAAATATTTCCAGTTATTACGGCAGAAAATGAAATTTCAACAGATGAAGAAGAAATTAGACAAATGGCAAAAATTGGAAGCCAAAAAGGTTTGATAGAAGCTGATGAAGCAGCAATGATATTTAAGGTTTTTCAATTAAATGATTTAAAAGCTAAAGATTTAATGATCCCTAGAGTTTCAGCACCTTGTCTTGATGGGTCTTCGAATCTTGAAGAAATTTCAAAACTTATAATGGGCGATACCTCTCCATGGTGGGTTATTTTGGGAGATAAAGTTGACAAAATACAGGGGGTAGTTCCCCGTGAGAGAATGCTAGCAGAATTAATTAATGGAGAAAATAAAAAATTATTGTCAGAAATTTGCGAACCTGTGGACTACATTCCCGAAATGATTAAGGCAGATCAATTATTAACAAGATTTGACAAGAATCATAAAGGAGTGAAAGTAGTAGTAGATGAATTTGGAGGATTCGTGGGCATTATTGGTGCAGAAGCTGTGTTATCTGTTTTAGCTGGCTGGTGGAAAAAATAAATCATGAAACAATTTAAAATTAAAAAAAATTATTTACTTTTAAAAAATTGGTGGGAGACTATTGATATTACCAACTATGAAAAAAGTTATTTTAATAGGGACATAATTTCTTTTAATCAACAACTTTTTAGGCTCAAAGAAAAAAAAATAAGTATTGGTGCATATGGCAAATCAGGCGTAGGGAAATCTTCTGTTTTAAATTATTTATTAGAAAAAGATATATTTAAAACAGATATTATCAATGGGACCACGAGAGAAATACAGGCTGAAGAATGGAAATTTAAACATCAATCACTCAACAGTATAGAGTTACTAGATTCTCCAGGATTTGATTTCTGCGATATTAAATTCCCAGATAAAGTTTATTCCTCTATAAATTACTCAGATCTTATTTTATTTATAATTTCGGGAGATTTAAATAGAAATGAGTTAAACGAAATCAGCTCTTTTATAAAAGATGGAAAAAAAATTATTTTAATTTTAAACAAAATCGATCTATTTAATAAAAATGAATTAAAAGAAATAATTGAAAATATAAAGTTTAAACTTCCAAAAGATTTAAATATTCCAATAATCATTAATAATGAAAACAATCTTAAAAATTACATAGCAAAATTTATCAATCAATATGGTGAGATACTATTAACACTAAATTCTATTCAATTAGCTGACAAATTGTTTATGAAAATAAAAGAGCAAAGATTGAAAAGAAGGCAGAAATTAGCTCAATCAACTATTGGTAAATTTTCGACTATAAAGGCATCCGCAGTAGCTCTTAATCCTTTTATTTTATTTGATGTTGCTGGTAGTTTTGCACTAGATACTGCATTGATTAAAGAATTAAGTAAGATTTACGGCTTAAAGTTGAAAGGTGAATCTACGAGAAAAATATTTAAAAATATATCAATTAATAATTTATGTTTGGGAATCACTCAAGTCGGCGTTAATACCTCTTTCAATTTTATTAAGAAACTAATTCTTTTAACAGCACCTTTTACTAACGGGCTTTCATTATTACCATATGGACCCATAGCAATTATTCAAGCTGCAATTGCGGTATATACTACAAAAATTCTAGGGAAATTAGCAGCAAAAGAGATATTTGTAAGAAGCAAAGCTTCTTTTATAGAACCTGCTATTTTGATCCAAAATATGAATTTTAATGACCCAGAGATTTTTAACTACATAAATATTTATTTTTCAAGTAGAAATTTAAATAATAATTTTGTTAATTTTCTACCTTAAAACTTAAAATGGGAAAAAGCATTGCTTTATTTGGAACGAGTGCTGATCCACCTACAATTGGACACAAAAAAATTCTTGAAGAATTATCCAAAATTTATGCTTTTACCATTAGCTATGTGAGCAACAACCCCCAAAAAAAGCACATAGAGGATATCTCAATTCGTAGCCATTTATTAAAAACTCTTATTGATGATTTAGATAATCCTAAAATTTTATTTAATCAAAAAATAAGTAGCCAATGGGCAGTCGAGTCAATAAAAAAATGTAAAGAAATTTATAAAATTAATAATTTAGATTTTGTAATTGGGAGTGATTTAATTAGAGATATTTTCTACTGGAAAAATTTCGACAAAATTATTTTGGAGGTAAGTTTTTTTATAATTTTAAGAGAGGGATATCCTGTTGAATCAAATACTCTAAAAATGTTAGAAACTTATAGAGTGAAATTTAAGATTTCAACCATCAAAACCCCAAACATTTCAAGTTCTAAGTTTAGATTAAATTTTAATTGTTCTAATTTACCATCGTCGTTAATAGATATAGTTAAGAGGAATAATTTATATGAATCCATCAAATTAGTTGAATGAAATTTTTACTTGCCCAAATAAATCCAGTTGTTGGAGATTTAGAGGGCAATGCAAAAAAAATACTTAATATTGCTTCGAAAGCTTGCTCAATTTCTGCTGATTTTGTTCTTACTCCAGAATTGTCATTATGGGGATATCCTCCAAATGACTTACTTTTAAAAAAAAATTTAATCAAAAATCAATATCAAATAATTGATCAATTAGCCTTTGATATAAATAAAAAATATGGAAACCTAAGTATCACAGTAGGGATAGCTGAGATAATAAATGATTCTTTTTTCCCAAACCTTTATAACTCAATTGCTTTGCTTGAAGGCGGTGAATGGAAAATAATTGCTCGTAAAATTATTCTTCCTACTTACGAAGTATTTGATGAGAAAAGATACTTTAGATCAGAAGAAAAAGTTTCCGTATTGGTAAAAAAAATTAAAAATAAAACTTGGCGACTTGGCTTTACTATATGTGAGGATTTATGGGTCAACAAAGATATAGAAGGTAGAGGAATTCATAAAAAAAATCCTATTATTGATTTAAAGAAAAAAAAAGTTGATATTTTAATAAATTTATCAGCTTCCCCATATACTTTCAAAAAGTATGAGCTAAGATCCAAAGTTTCCAGTTTTGCTGCTCAATACCTGCAAGTTCCTCTGATTTATGTAAACCAGATTGGAGCAAATGATAATTTAATTTTTGATGGAAGTAGTTTTATCCTTGATAAGAATGGATCGAAAATAAAGCAACTTAAATCTTTTTCAGAAGAGCTCTCCAGTTGGGAAATTGATCAAATAAAACCTGAAAAAAATAAATTTGAAAACTCCGAGATGTCATCAATTTTTGATGCATTAGTCCTTGGTGTTAAAGATTATGCAAAAAAATGTGGATTTAAAACAGCTTTAATTGGTTTAAGCGGTGGCATTGATTCAGCACTTGTTTCAGCGATTGCAACTGCTGCTCTTGGAAGTGATAATGTTTATTGCGTCTCAATGCCGTCTAAATGGAGCTCATCTCATTCAAAGAGTGATGCAAAAGATTTAGCTAGAAGGTTACATATAAATTTCAACAGCATCCCAATTGAAAACTTGATGACCTCTTTTGAAGAGTCTTTTAAAACAAATATAGATTTCGAAATGGCTGAGATAACAAATCAAAATATTCAGTCAAGGATAAGAGGAACGCTTCTGATGGCTTTAGCAAATCAAGAAAAGCATTTATTACTTTCAACAGGTAATAAATCAGAATTAGCCGTAGGATATTGCACTCTTTATGGTGATATGAATGGAGGATTATCTGTAATAGGGGATTTATATAAGAGTAATGTTTTTAAATTATGCAATTGGCTTGATAGCAAAGATTCAATTAATCACAGAAAATCATATATGTTAGATATGAATGTAGATATAATTGGAAAAAATATACGTAAAAAAGCTCCAAGTGCTGAATTAGGGCCTAATCAATTAGATACTGATTCGCTCCCACCTTACTTTATTTTAGATAATATTCTTAAAGGAATTATTGAAGAGAAAAAAGATTTGCAACAACTAGAAGAAGATGGTTATAAAAAAGAATTAATTTTAAAAATAATCTCACTTATGAAAAAAGCAGAATTTAAAAGGAAACAGGCTCCTCCAATTCTAAAATTAAGCAGTCAATCATTAGGAAGTGACTGGAGAGTTCCAATAGCGATATCTTATTAATCATTATTAGAAATTTTTTGAATTTTTTTTAAAGGTCGTTTAACTGAATCAAGATTTATACCTCTTTTGATAGCAAGAATTATGCCTGCAGCTTCTAAATAATTATTCACTTCAAAAAGATTAGGATAATCAAAAAACTCATTAGTCACATTTAATTTATTTTGATTTCTTACAGAGATAATATTTAAACCTCTTTCAATACCCGCTAGTACTGCTTCACCACCTAACGCTCCATTAGGTACGACAATAGATTCAATTTGATTGGGATGTAATGAAATTAGTTCATTCACATTAGGCAATTCAACAATGTCAGGTGCATTGCTTAAACCAATCAGTACAGATGGTAAAAAAGTGTATCCTATTTCTTCTGCAGCTGCACGAGGATCTAAATTTTCATTCAATTCAATTGGATTTAGAGCAGGTGCGTGAGCACAGGGAACTTTTAAAAATTTGCTTATTAAATGACTTATAACTGCTTCGACTCCAGCAATAGGATCAACCCCTTTTCCCTCTCGATAGATATTTGTTTCTAAAGAATCTGGATCATCTGGAAATTTTGCCACAATTGCTATTGCTGTAACTCCTTTTTCTATTAAACATTTTCCAGCATCAATTAGAGTATCAGGATTTTCAATTGTGCCACCACTGATTTTTGAAGAGTCAGAATCAATAACTATGTTTAATGGCTTTTTTGTAATCACATAAGAATGAACATTAATCCCTAAAGTAGAAACACATGCATCAGCAACTTGTAAATGTCTTACTAATATTTCTTTTTCAATGGCTAAATCAAAAATTATCCCAATTTTCTGTTGCTTTACTCTCTTTAAAGCGATTTCTCCTTTAGCAAGTCGGTCTAAACTATAACCCTCAACATAAAAAATATTATTATCTTTTTCAGAAAAAGTACCGCCATTCATAACATTTGGATGAGTAATTAAACATCCACTTGCGGATGCTAATAATTTAGCGGTAGGAAGCGCATCCCCAGCAAAACCTCCTACTTCACAACCAATACCAGTTGGAACAATGAATATTGTTGGTGAATTTTCCATTATTAAAAATATTTCAATTTATATTTTTTAATTAGCTATGACAGCTTTAATTTTAAGTTTTTTTGTTCCAAAAGAGTCAATAGAATTTTGAATATCAACAATTGACCATCGAATTAAATCTCCTTTTTTTTCTAAATTTGTAATGATGAATTCCCTTAAATTTTTTAATTTTATTGAAACCGGCCAATCTAAATAATAATCAACTGAACTTAATTTCATTTTTGATATTTACCAAATTGATCATTATACAAATCATCTTCGACTTCTTTACCAATAACAATATTCAAATCTGACTTGGGGTATGCTACACACAAAAGTGCAAAGCCCTTTTCCCGTAAATCATCATTTAATCCCATAGCATCTTCCTGATCTACCGATCCTTCCAATATCATGGATGCACAATCTGTACAAACTCCTGAACAACAACTACTTGGTAAATCTATTCCATTCATTTTTGCCGCTGAAATAATATCTTGATCCTCAGAACATAAAAAACTAAAAGTCTTTTGCTCAAATTGAACTTTGATATTGTATTCAGGCATATCCTAAATCTTATTGCTAAACTGCAGAACCTCCTACAACTTCTAATATTTCTTGTGTAATAGCTGCTTGTCTGGCTTTGTTATAGGTTAGATTCAAAGTACTTGCTAATTCTTTAGCATTATCACTTGCATTATTCATAGCAGTCATCCTGCAAGCTAATTCAGAAGCTGCCGACTCTTGAAGAGCTCTTAGTACCTGATTCTGTAAATATAAAGGTAATAAGGAATCTAATAGTTGATCAGGACTTTGTTCAAAAACAATATCTGATGGCAACTTCTCTGAATCACTTTTTTCAATATTTGATTTTTCAACAAGTAACTTACTATCTTTTGTAGTCAGCCTAAAGATTTCATCGTTTTCCTCAGCGATTCCTTGAGGGTCAAGTGGCAATAGTGTTTGAACGACAGGGGCACAGCTAACTAAAGTGATGAATTTCGTATAAATAATTTCCACCCTATCAGAATTTTCTGAAAGAAATTCGGCTAAAATCTCATTTGTAACTCCCTCAGAATCCTTGACTGTGGGCACCTGTTCTAGTTCTTTGAAAGTACTTTTAATTACATATCTATCCTTTCTATTTTGAAAATATCCAATAGCTTTCTTCCCTACCAAAATTAAATTTGGCTGATATCCTTGTTTGACTAATTCTGCGTATCTTATTTCTACCTTTTTTATAATATTTGTATTGTAACCTCCGCATAAACCTCTATCCGCAGTTATACATACCAAGGAGATACTCTTTACTTCTCTCTTGGATAATAGAGGAGAGTCGACAGCCTCAAATTGTACTCTAGATTGAATATTTTCTAAGACTCGTGCAAGTTTATCTGCAAAAGGTCTACTCTTAAGAACTTGATCTTGAGCTCTCCTAACTTTTGCAGCTGCAACAAGTCTCATGGCCTCCGTTATTTTTCTCGTATTTTTAACGGAAACGATTCGATCTCTAATCTCTTTAAGATTTGCCATTGTATCTCCTAAATAAATTTAAACTGTGGCAAGCATTGATGATTTAACTTCATTTATCACCTCTTTTAGCGTCGCTTCTAATCCATCATTTAATTTCTTTTCTTTAAGAATCTCTTCTATAAATTCCGCTTTATTTAACTTTAAGTATTCCCTAAGTTCAGTTGCAAATTTAGTAACATCTTCAACAGGCACCTCATCAATAAGGCCTTTAACTCCTGCATAAACAACTGCAACTTGTTCTGCAAGGTTCAACGGAGAGAATTGAGGTTGCTTTAGTAACTCTCTTAGTCTTTTGCCTCGTTCAAGTTGTTGCTGAGTTGCTTCATCAAGATCAGATGCAAATTGAGAAAAAGCAGCTAGTTCATCAAACTGTGCGAGCTCTAATTTTAAAGTTCCTGCAATTTTTTTAATTGCTTTTGTCTGAGCGGCTCCTCCAACACGGCTAACAGAAATACCAACATTAATAGCTGGTCTTAATCCTGAGTTAAATAAATCTGCACTCAAGAATATTTGTCCATCTGTAATTGAAATAACATTAGTTGGGATGTAAGCAGAAACGTCCCCTGCCTGAGTTTCAATAATTGGAAGAGCTGTCATAGAGCCCCCTCCCATAGCATCAGAAAGTTTTGCTGCTCTTTCTAACAATCTACTGTGTAAGTAGAAAACATCGCCTGGATAAGCCTCTCTTCCTGGTGGTCTTTTTAAAAGAAGAGACATTTGTCTATAAGCCTGAGCTTGTTTCGTTAGATCATCATAAATAACAAGTGTTGCTTTACCCTGATACATAAAATGTTCAGCAATTGCTGCACCGGTATAAGGTGCTAAGTACTGTAAAGCAGCTGGTTCTGAAGCTCCTGCACTAACTACGACTGTATAATCTAGGGCTCCTCTTTCTCTTAAGACCTCTACGATGTTTGCTACTGATGCTGACTTCTGACCAATAGCTACGTAAACACAAACTACGTCTTGACCTTTTTGGTTAATTATCGTGTCGATAGCAATCGCAGATTTTCCAGTTTGTCTATCACCAATAATTAATTCTCTTTGACCTCTTCCAACAGGAATCATTGCATCAATTGATGTGATACCTGTTTGCATTGGTTCATGAACTGATCTTCTCTTGATTATTCCAGGAGCCATTTCTTCAATCAACCTAGTATCACTTGTTGGAATTTCCCCTTTCCCATCTATTGGTTGTCCGAGAGGGTTAACAACTCTCCCTTGCATTGCTTCACCAACCGGAACAGATGCGATTTTACCTGTGGACTTAACGTTACTTCCTTCTTGAACACCAAGAGCCTCTCCCATTAAAACGGCTCCAACATTATCATCTTCAAGATTTAAAGCTATACCTTCGGTACCATCCTCAAATTCCAACAATTCACCTGCCATGACCTGATCTAAGCCATATATTCTTGCAATGCCATCACCGATTTGCAGAACTGTTCCTACATTGCTAACACTTACAGATTGGTCATAATCAGTTATTTGTTGTTTTAAGATTGAACTGATTTCATCAGGGCGTATAGATACCATGGATTTAAGAATTTAAGGTTGATTTAAAAGTTACTTGGAAAGGGATAAGCCAAGTTTTCTTATTTGTGAAGCAAGAGAAGCATCAATTACTTTTGATCCTACACTGGCGACGAAACCACCAATAAGAGATGGATCGATTTTAGTTACAAGTTCTAATTTTTCAGTTCCAGCAATATTGATGATCTTTTTGGTAATTAAACCTTTCTGTTCATCAGTAAGCTCGACTGCAGAAGTAACAGTTGCCAAAGCAATATTACTATTTTCTCGGTAAATCTCTAAAAACCTATCAAGAATTGAAGTAAGGATTCCAATTCTTTGCCTATCGGCCAATAATTTTAAGAAATTCAATAAAGAAGAATTAACCTTTTTTGAAAAAATTTCATTAATGATTTTCTTCTTAGCATCTGTCTCTAAAATGGGAGAGGATAGTGCCTTCTCCAGTTCAGGGGAATCATTTATTAATTCCAAGAGTTGTTTAACTTCAGAAACCATCTCTTCAGTTTGCGAATTTTCATTCACAACTTGAAGTAATGCCTCTGCGTATGGTGTAGTAACTGAATTTAAAAGTGGCATTAGTTCACCTCAATATTGTTAATTGATTGAGTTACCAAATTTTCTTGAGTTGTTTTATCAAGTCTATTTGGAAGAGAATCTAAAGCTTTCTTAATTGCCAGTTCTACAGCTTCTTTTCGAAGTTGAGAAATTGCTCTGGATGCTTCAGAGCTCTCATCAGAGATTGCACTTTGTTTAATTCGTGCCATCTCCTCTATCGCTTTTTTCTCACTTTCCATTCTGATTGATTCGGATCTTTTAAGGGAATCTGCTTTTATTTGAGAAGCTTTTTCTTCTGCTGAAGATAAATCTTTCTTCGCCTTTTCTAAAGCTTGAGTTGCATTTAGAAGTCGATCTTCAGCATCTTTTAATTCAAGAAGGATTCCTTCTCTCCTTTTTTGAAGCATTTTACCTAGGAAACCAGGTAAAAATTTATAAAGACCGAAAACTACTACAGCCCAATTAAGGATATTGGTTTCGAATAAATTGAAGTTCAATCCAAAACCTTCTGTAGCTAAAAGAGTTAAATTCATTTTTCTAGAATCAATCTATTAACAATAAGTTCGCTTAGATCATCAGCCTGTTTAGAAAGTTGATCACGAGCAGCAGACGTCTGACTTTCAATTTCTAGTCTTGCTTTTTCTTTTGAAGCATTTGCTTCATTGTTGGCAAGTTCTAGTGCTTCTTTATAAAGCTTGTCAGACTCATTCTCAGCTTCGCTTACAATTCTTTGGGCTTCTGCACGAGCACTTTGAAGCTGAGTTAATAAATCAGCTTCTAATTTTTTTACCTCAGAAAGTTTATTTTTGGCCTCAATAATATTATTACTTACAAACTTTTCTCTTTTTTCTACAACATTGCCAACAGGCTTAAAAAAGAGAGAATTTAATATGTAAGTAAGTGCAACTACTTGTATCGCCATAAGTGGCAAAGTGGCATTTATGTCAAATAATCCACCTTCTGTAGCACCAAAAAAATTAAAGGCCAACATATGATTCAGTTGAAGTTAAAAAATTAAATTTAAATATTGCTAATAAGGATTAGAAGCAATATTAACTTTTAGGAAAAAGGATTCGCAAAAAGTAGTACCAAAGCCACAACTAATCCGTAAATTGTTAATGACTCCATGAAAGCAAAAGATAAAAGAAGAGTTCCTCTGATTTTACCTTCAGCTTCTGGTTGACGGGCAATACCCTCAACAGCACCTTGAGCTGCGTTACCTTGTCCAAGACCTGGGCCAATAGCACCTAGACCAACTGCTAAACCAGCAGCTACAACTGATGCAGCGGAAGTAATCGAATCCATAATTTTGAAATAAAGAGCTTAATACTTGTGATAATCTTTGTTGTCATTCACGCTTGGACATCCTTTCTTTTAAGAATGGGTCTGATATATTCAGACCTACGCGATTAGATATTTTGCCAGATTACAGACTCTTTGTAAAAGCGTCTGAATGTATTAGAAGACAGCTAATGATGTTCTTCAACAGCTTCTCCAATGTAGTAGGCCGCTAAAGTTGCGAAAATCAATGCCTGAATTGCACTAGTAAATAATCCTAGAAACATAACAGGTATTGGGAGAATTAGCGGAACTAAAAAGACCAGAACACCAACTACAAGTTCATCAGCCAAAATGTTTCCAAATAGCCTGAAAGAAAGTGATAAAGGTTTCGTAAAGTCCTCTAGTATTTTGAAAGGAAGCATAATTGGAGTTGGGTGAACATAGTATTCGAAGTATCTCCAACCCTTATTGCTTAAACCTGCATAGAAATAAGAAAGTGAAACCAATAATGCCAAGGCTATAGTTGTATTGATATCAGCAGTAGGTGCCCCTAATTCTCCACTTGGTAACTTAATCAATCTCCAAGGAATTAAAGCTCCTCCCCAATTACTAACAAAGACGAATAAAAATA
>JAOIOX010000032.1 GCA_028140765.1 Prochlorococcus sp. AH-736-N03
AGGAGATTTGGTATGCATTTATATGCCGATGATTCCTGAAGCGATGTTTGCGATGTTAGCTTGTGCAAGAATTGGCGCACCTCATTCAGTTGTCTTTGGAGGATTTTCTTCAGAAGCTTTAAAAGATAGGTTAATTGACGGAAATGCCAGATTTGTTATTACTGCTGATGGTGGCTTTAGAAAAGATAAGGTGATTGAACTTAAGAAAGCAGTTGATGCGGCTATTGAAAATGGGGCAGATAAAGTTGTTGAAAAAGTAGTTGTTGTTCAACGATCCCAAAAAAATATTTCGATGGTTGATGATAGAGATTTTTGGTGGCACGAATTATTAAAAGATCAGAAAGATCATTGTGAACCAGAAATAATGAGTAGCGAAGATAGACTTTTTATTCTTTATACTTCAGGCTCTACTGGAAAGCCCAAAGGTGTAGTTCACACTACAGGTGGTTACAATCTTTGGTCCCATTTGACATTTAAATGGATTTTTGATTTAAAAGATGACGATATTTACTGGTGTACTGCTGATGTTGGTTGGATTACAGGTCATAGTTACATAGTTTATGGGCCTTTATCTAATGGTGCTACAACCTTAATGTATGAGGGAGTGCCAAGACCTTCGAATTTGGGTGCTTTTTGGGAAATTGTCCAAAAATATAAGGTTTCTATTTTTTATACTGCACCAACTGCAATAAGAGCATTTATGAAGTCTGGGCGTGAAATACCTGATAAATATAATTTGGAGAGTCTTAGACTTTTGGGTACAGTTGGAGAACCAATTAATCCTGAAGCATGGATTTGGTACAAGGATGTTATTGGTAAAAATAAATGCCCTATTGTTGATACTTGGTGGCAAACTGAAACTGGTGGCGTGATGATAAGTCCCTTGCCTGGAGTCGTCGCGACAAAGCCAGGTTCAGCAACTTTCCCTCTGCCAGGAATCGAAGTTGAAATTGTCGATAAGAATGGAGATAAGGTTAAGGAAAACGAGGGTGGCTATTTAATTATTAAGAAACCTTGGCCAGGAATGATGAGAACAATTCACGGAAACTCAGAGAGGTATTTGGAGAGTTATTGGGAATATATTTCCTTTAAAGGAGAAAAGAATGTTTATTTTGCTGGAGATGGAGCACGCATTGATGAAGATGGATATATATGGATTATGGGAAGAGTTGACGATGTCATAAGTGTTTCAGGACATCGGTTAGGAACAATGGAAATAGAATCTGCTTTGGTAAGTCATAAATCAGTTGCAGAGTCTGCAGTAGTTGGCAAAAAAGATGATTTAAAAGGTGAAGTTATAGTTGCTTTTGTATCTCTAGAGAAAGACGTGAACGGTTCTTCAGAATTAGTAGAGAATTTAAAGAAACATGTTGTTAATGAAATTGGAATTATCGCAAAGCCTGAAAAAATTATAATTTCTGACTCTCTTCCGAAAACTCGTAGTGGAAAAATTATGAGGAGAATTTTGAGATCTTTGGCTGCTGGAGAAAAAATTAGTGGGGATATAAGCACTCTCGAAGATAGTTCTGTTTTGGAAAAATTGAAAGAATTATCCTAATTAAGATTCATCAATTAAATTAGAAATTTTTTTTATAGTATTTCTTTTGAATTCATCATCGGCCCAGTCTCCCAAAAAATTTTCTCTTAGTCCTGCGCTTGCAATTATGGTATGTGTACCTTTTAGCATTATCCCCTTAGAATTATCTTCTTTTCTTGCTTTTAGACAAGAAAATAATTTATCTGTTTGATCTAATTCGTCTGAGTTGAATTTTATTAGGAAGTTATTTTTTTGACTATATGTTTTTTCAATTAATCGCAAAGTTCTTTGGGGACTTGGGCTAAATTCACTATTAAATTCTAATTTTTGAGAAATTTGTTTTAATAATGGAATTGATTTGTTAGCACTAAAATTATTAAAACTAATAGATATGAATTTTTCGCAATTTCTTCCGCCATCAGGAGAAATTAAATGAAGTTTACAGCCTAGGCTATGACCAATTCTTATTGAAGGAATTGATGCCCCTATTCTTTTAGATAAAGATATTCGGCAATTCTTAAAATCTTTCCATGCTTTGATAGCAAGTTGTTGGTGATCAAATTGTGGTGTGTATTTATAAGCATGTACTGCATAATTTTTATTAATTAAACTCTCTATGAATCTTTTATAAGTTAAATCTGGCTTTGAAGCCAAATAACTTCCACCAATAAATTCAACAATTTTTTTTGGATTTGAAGGCCAATAACAGAAATTGTTAAATTGAAATTTTGTAAAAGTCATCTTTTATAAATCTAAAAATGTTTCAAAAAATATTTATTAGCCTGTTTTTTAATTTATATCAATTTAAAAGAAATATTTATTAAATGCGTCAATATGAAAGAAAGTATTTTGAGTTAATTGGAACTATTTAACAAAAAAGAATTAAATCAATTGGATTTTCTTCATGATCAAATTAACACCAATCCCTCTGAAGAGAGAGTAACGAATAAAAATAAAAAAATTGAAAAAATTTTAATTCTTGATACTGAAACAACAGGTCTAGACGAAAATAAAGATGAAGTGATAGAAATAGGCTGTATCTTATTTGATGTATCTTTTAAATGTGTACTTTCACAAGTTTCTTTTTTATTTCCAGTTAATAGTAATGAAGCCGAACATGTAAATGGTATATCTGCAGAAGTAACTAATATTTCTCAACCATGGGAAGATGGATTGAATTTCTTTCTAAGACTTGTTGATTCTTCAGATTTCATCGTTGCTCATAATGCGGAGTTTGATAAGAAATGGTTTGGCAAAGGAAGATTGCCTAAGCTTAATAAGAAATGGATATGTAGTTTAGAGGATATTAATTGGTCTTTTCAAAAATCACTAAAAACAAGACCTTCAGTAACTGATCTAGCCTTATCTTTTTCAATACCAGTTTGGAATTTACATAGAGCTTTATCTGATTGCTTTTATGTATCTGAGGTCTTCAAAAAATGCGACAACTTAGAGGAACTTTTACTTAAAGCAACTGAACCAAGGTTTTTATACAAGGCTTTGGTTAGTTATGAAGATAGGTCTTTAGCTAAAAATGCTGGGTTCAGATGGAATAGTCCTGTTCAAGGAGCTTGGTCAAGGAAATTAACTCCTGATGAGGCAAAAAATCTTGATTTTAGAGTTGAGATTTTGAATTAATATTTAATAAATTTTTGACTAAGAAAATATTTAGTGCATCTTACAAGGCATCCATTTATTACCCATTTTATGTGCTCCAATACATCCGTATTTTGAAGCAGCCTTTTCAGCCTCTTGTTTAGTGTTAAATAGATCTGACATCATATTTTCCTTGTTTGAATTTGAAATTTGTTTGGAATGATTATGAGAATTAGGTGAATACTCCCATATCCCCATAGTAGTAACTCCAGCAGAAATAATTCCCATCCCGACTACTGATAAATTAACTATTCCCATTGCGACTGCACCAAAAGAAATTACACCCATTGGGACTACCCCTATACTTATTACTCCCATTGGCACTATTCCTATTGAAACTATACCAAGCGGTGCTATTCCAAAAGCAATTTTTTTTGGTTTTGTACCGCAATGTTGATTCTCTATACTTTTATTTATTCCCAATAGTTTTTCTAAATGTTAAATTAACATTGTCTCACAAAATAACCAATCAAAGATTAATTTCTAGATGAATTAAAAATTTTGAATTATTTTTTAGAACTTTGAATAACTTAAAAAACCTAAGAGGAACAGTAGACCTATTTCCTGATCAATTAATAAAGTGGCAAAACGTTGAAAAAATTTTATTAGAACAGCTTTTTAGAGCATCCATCAAAGAAATAAGAACACCAATATTGGAAATGACCGAATTATTTATAAGAGGAATTGGTGAAGGAACAGATGTTGTCAGTAAGGAAATGTATACATTTCTTGATAGGGGGGAGAGATCTTGCACTTTAAGGCCTGAAGGAACAGCCTCAGTCGCACGAGCGTTAATACAAAATGGAATATCGTCTAATCCTCTTCAAAAACTTTGGTACATGGGTCCAATGTTTCGATACGAAAGACCTCAAGCAGGTAGGCAAAGACAGTTTCATCAATTAGGTGTTGAGTTTATAGGTCATGATTCAGTTAGAAGTGATGTTGAAATTATTGCTTTAGCTTGGGATATCTTAGGTAAATTAGGAATAAAAGAACTCAATCTTGAAATAAATACTTTAGGTGATAATAATGACAGATCAAATTTTCAAAAATCTTTTTTAAAATGGTTAGAAACAAATAAAGATTCTCTAGATTTAGATTCTCAGAATAGGATTTATAAAAACCCTTTGAGGATTTTGGACTCAAAGAATATTCAAACTAAAAAAGTTCTTGAAAATGCACCAAGATTATTTAATTTTTTATCTGAAAAAAGTCATAACCGATATTTAGACTTAAAAAGACAATTAGAGGTTTTAAAAATACCTTATGTAGAAAATTTTAATCTTGTAAGAGGTTTAGATTACTACACTCATACAGCTTTTGAAATTACTAGTGGAGCTCTGGGCTCCCAAGCTACAGTTTGCGGAGGAGGGAGATACGACGACTTAATAAAACAAATGGGAGGGCCAAACACTCCTGCAATTGGTTTCGCTATTGGTTTAGAAAGATTAATTTTACTCGCAGGAAAAGAGCTTGAAATTCCAAGAAATACTGATATATATATCATTAATCAAGGCTTAATTGCTGAATCATTAGCAATGGATTTATCTAGAAAATTAAGGAATTACGATTTGTTAGTTGAGTTAGATTTAAGCGGAGCCTCATTCTCTAAGCAATTTAAAAAGGCAAATAAACTTAAATCTAAAAGTATTATTGTTATTGGTGAAGATGAGGCAGTTAATGGGGAATTTATTATAAGGCTCTTTGATCAATCAGGTAATGAGAATAAAGAGGAGGCTATTTCTTTTGAGAATGATATTAAATTAGAAAATTGGATAAACAATAACTTACTTATAAATTGATGTTCTTGAAGATAGTGATAATTTTTCTTCTTATATTTATTTTTTTTTATTTAAAGAATTTTCTTAAATTAATTAAATTAAATAGAAAACAAAAAGTTTTTAATTCTAAAAAAAAAATAACTTTTAATAAAAAGAATCTTAATAACTGGATGAATTTAACTAAAAAAGAAAGATATAACTTAACAAAACAAGATTCTGTTAACTACAAGGATAAAAGAAAACTTTTATTAGACGAAATTAGAAATGAATATAAAAAAATATCTAGAAAAAATTCTGAGGGGGACATTAAGAAAAAATAATTATGGAAAATTACTGGACTTCTAATAAAAACATAAATGGATTAAGACATTTTGTTTTAGTAAATGAGACTAAAGAAAAAGAAAATATTAGTTTTTTAATGGTTTCTGTCCTTGATTCTGAAATTAACTTAAAAACTACTTATGAAGAATTAATAAATAGTGGAAATTGGCACAAGGGTTGGATCAATCTTTCAAAGCATCAATCTATTACAGAAGAATACGTTAACTATAAATCCATCAATAAAGGAAAGGGTATCGATGAGATATTCATTAATGAAGATTCTTTATTTAATATTTCTTAATTTGATATAAATCTTTCAAATCTCTTTTCATTGTAAAAACAAGGTTTTTTTGTGACTTAATAATTATTTAAAAGTTTTACCCCTTTCAAAAAAATAAAATTAACGTTATCAAGGATTAATAATATTTACTTAATTCAATGTTAGGGGATATGTGGAGCTCATCTGAGTTTGCCTCGGAAAAACTGGGAATAACTGAAATTAAACTTTCTTTTTTACGTGAAAATGGAATACTCAAGCCTGGGATTCATTGGAAAAGCTCTCCACTCGGTCAGAAAAAACCTTGGAAACCCAAAGCGCTATACAATGTAAAAATGTGCAGAGAAATTATTAATAAATTTTATTCTGAAGAAAACGTTAATATCGCAGCATAAAAAATGATATATTATCCTGATTAATTTTGGAAAATATATAAGATATTTATTCGATTAGGTTCTCGTCCTTACAATCAATGAGAGTGTTTTGCAAAGTTGGATATAAGTTGATCATATTTATATATTGTTTCGATTTTCTGTAAGATTTTGCAGCCTTTTTGTAATGAACTTCAGATTTCATTTCTAGTGAAAATTTTCTAGAAGACTCTTGAGAAGTAGTCATAATATTAGATTTCTTATCCCATATTTAATAATTGTTTGAAAATGAGGCAACAACCATAACGGTGTAATGAAACAAAACATGGTTTAATGTCAGCAAAATGAAATTTATTTAACTTATTCAAATTTAAAAATAATGGTTTATTTGATTGAACTTATATCTCTGAGAATAATTTTTCTTCACTAAATCTACCTTTTTTACTCTTGTGCTGCCCTACTAATAATTTTTTTTTAGTAAAAGTAAGGATTACTAACCTTTACAATTTTGTTATGAATTCAACTGTTTGGTGAAATATAAAGTATTCTCAAAACGTTTAAGCTAATCAATTCCTAAATGCAAACCTATGGAAATCCAGATACTACCTATGGATGGTGGGCTGGTAATTCAGGTGTAGCAAATCGCTCAGGAAAATTCATTGCTGCTCATGTAGCTCATGCAGGATTAATTGTTTTCTGGGCGGGTGCATTCACCCTTTTTGAACTTTCACGATTTGACCCAAGCGTCCCAATGGGTCATCAACCTCTAATCGTTCTTCCTCACTTAGCAACTCTTGGAATAGGGTTTGATGCTAATGGTGTTGCGATGGGAGATACTAAACCTGTTCTAGCGATAGCAATAGTTCACTTAGTTTCTTCTATGGTTTTAGCCGCAGGAGGACTTTTACACTCTTTACTTCTTCCTGGAAATCTAGAAGATTCTGATGTAGCACGAGCTAGAAAATTCAATATTGAATGGGATAATCCAGACAAATTGACATTTATTCTTGGTCACCATTTAATTATTCTTGGTTTCGCAGTTATCGCTTTTGTTGAATGGGCAAGGGTTCATGGAATTTATGATCCAGCTATTGGTTCTGTAAGACAGGTTGAGTATGAATTAAATTTGGCCAAAATTTGGAATCACCAAACAGACTTTTTGACTATTGATAGCCTTGAAGAAGTAATGGGAGGCCACGCTTTCCTTGCTTTTGTTGAGATCACTGGTGGTGCTTGGCATATTGCTACTAAGCAAGTTGGTGAATATACCAAATTTAAAGGTAAAGGACTTCTATCCGCGGAAGCTGTGCTTTCATGGTCACTAGCCGGAATAGGCTGGATGGCTATTATTGCAGCCTTCTGGAGTGCAGCTAACACAACAGTTTATCCAACTGAATTCTTTGGTGAACCACTTGAATTGAAGTTTAGTATTTCTCCTTATTGGGTAGATACTGTTGATCTTCCTGATGGTGAGTACACTTCAAGGGCATGGTTAGCTAATGTTCATTACTATTTTGGATTCTTCTTTATTCAAGGTCATCTATGGCATGCTTTAAGAGCTCTAGGCTTTGATTTCAAGAGAGTTACAAATGCTATCAGTAATATTGATAGTGCAACAGTTACTCTTAAAGATTAATTTTCAAATTTTCCTACCAATATCAAAAGGCTCCTCTTACCGGAGCCTTTTTTATTTGAAAAATTTGGTTTATTAATTTAGATTTAGAATTATATGTTTTTGAAATCATTGAATATTTTTTCGATACAGAATAAAGATATTTTTTCAAATTCTCTATTGATAAGTTTTTTGGGATTATTACTTATATTTTTTTTGTTGATTTTTGGAAGGAAACTTAAACTAGCTGTGCAACTCGAGAGATTTGGATTACCGATAGCAGTCATATCAGGAATTTTAGGTATATCTATAGGCCCATTTGGTGCGATACACTTTTTACCAAAAGAAACAATAAATGTTTGGAGTAATTTTCCTACTCCTCTTTTATCATTAGTCTTCGCAACTTTAATGATGGGAAGACCTATACCTAATATAAATGGGTTAGTTAAACCAATTTTCAATCAATTTCTATTAGCTCTTTCACTAGGTTTCGGACAATTTTTTGTCGGTGGCCTTGTTGTTAAATATTTTCTGCCTCCATCTATGGAAGCAAATCCTCTAATGGGTTGTTTAATAGAGGTAGGATTTGAGGGTGGTCATGGAGCTGCATCAATAATCGGTGAAAGTTTTAATAAACTAGGTTTCCCAAATGGTTTAGATCTTGGTTTGGCTATGGCAACAATGGGTCTTTTATCCTCTTCAATATTGGGTAGCATATTCATCTTCCTTGGTCGAACTTTAGGTCTTTCAGATACTGAGGAAATTCTTGAACAAAAAGATACTCTAAAGGAAAAAAATAAGACAGGAATTTTTGCAGATTTAAGAATTTTTATAATAAATCTTGGATTTTCTGGTTTGGCAATTTCTTTTGGTGTTTTGCTTCTTAAATTCTTAAGGTATATTTCAAGTTCTTTTGGAGATTTTTCGAAGGAAATTATTTTTTCACTACCAGTATTCCCTTTTATCCTTATAGGTTCGCTCCTTATAAGATATATTTTAGAGAAAACTAAAAATACAGAATTTATTTCAAATATTCTGCAAAGGGAGATTGGTATTTTATCCACAGATTTGTTGATTTTTACTGCTATGGCGAGTTTAGATATCGCAGTTGTTTTTGATAATTGGATACTTATTTTAGTGTTCACTATTTTCGGTTTATTTTGGAATTTAATCTGCATTGCTTATTTCGCATACTTTATTTTTGATGATTATTGGTTTGAAAAAAGCTTGATAGAGTTTGGGAATTCTACAGGTGTAGTAGCTTCTGGGTTACTTCTTTTAAGGCTTGCAGATCCAAAAAATATTTCTAAGACTTTACCAATTTTTACGTCAAAACAGCTTTTCGCTCAGTTAATTCTTTCTGGGGGACTATTTACAGTTCTTGCACCATTATTGATTTCTAAAATTGGGTTAGATTATTGGACAGAAATTTGTGCACTAATTACATTGTCAATTCTTTTTATTGCATTGATTTTTAATAAAGTTGAGATGAAAAAGTTTCAATAAGAACCTTAGAATGGTATCAGCCTAAATTTTATTTAAATGTCATTTACTCCCTACGATATTCCACCTCAAGAAAATAAAGGGAAGTGGTTTAGGAGTCATTTACTCGGAAGGGAAATCGAACTAGGAGAATTGTATAGTCTTGGATCAAATGATTTAGATTTGCTAATGGCGGAGACTGCAGAAATTAGAAGCGATCTTGATTTTAAGGAAAAAAATATTGGAAAATTTAGGACTGCAGGATATTTTTTGGAGCTAGCAAGAATAATTGAAAAAAGGAAGTTGTTAGAAAGTTAATTAAAAGGAAAATAATTCTTTCTATAATTTGGTCCCCATAATTCGTATTTATACATTAAGGATTTAAATTCTTTATTTTTCTCAAATGAATCCAACCAGTTTTTTATTGAGGGTTCAAAATAATTTATCCTTTTTTGACTTTCACAAGCGATTCTAAATTGTCTTACAAAAGGCCAAACAGACCAATCAGCGATTGTGGGGTTATCTCCAAAAAAATATTTGTTTTCTGTAAGTATTTCGTTCCATCTCTTTATAAATTGAATAGCATTTGTAAAATGAAATTCTTCATCACTATCTTTATATCTTGTGGCATATTTAAATCGATCTAAATGATATTTGAATTCGTTATCGTTTTCATTAATTATTTCAAAAATTTCTTCCTTTTTGTTCTCAGGACAATAAATTAATTTGATGTTTTCCTTTTTCGACTCTGAGAGAGCCCACAGGATGATTTCAAGACTTTCTTCAATAACTTCACTATTTTTTTTTATAAGTATTGGAACCTTTTTCGTCTTTGAATTATTTAAAAAATCTAGAGGTTTATTTTTTAAATCAATTTCTCTTATCTCTACTTTTATTTCGCAAATTAACAGGGCCCATCTTGCACGAATTGCATATGGACATCTTCGAAATGAATATAAAATATCGTTTTTCATATTGTAAAAACTTTTAATTTCCCTAATTCTTTTAGTATTATCTAATTAGGAACAGTATTTATTTTACAACGCAAATGTCGGGATATGTTTACCTTATTAGAGTAGGAGACCTTTATAGGATTGGGAAAACGGATAATCTTGAAAAGAAAATTAAAAAATTAAAGCCAGATGAATTATTAACATCAATTATGACTAAGGAGCCAGAAACTCTTGAAGCAAGACTACTAAGAAAATATAAGTCGCAAAGAATTCCTGAAACTGGATATTTAAAGCTTTCTAAAAGACAAATTAGAGAATGTAAAAAGCAATTTGAATTAAAGGGTAGCTTACCTCACACTTTAGATGCTGAAGTTTCTATAACTCTATTTGCATCTTTTTTATTGTTTTCATTAGGTTCTTTTATTTTTAATTATTTAAATTTTGGATTTGTAAGATCTATATCTTATTCTTTCGGAATGGCATCTCTACCAATGGTTATATTATTTATTACAGGTAGTTTTGGCGGATACTTCTCTGAAGATTTATCTCTTTTTTCATTGTTAACTAATCGAATAAAAGGTTTATTTATTGCAATTGCAATGCTTTCAATGGCTTACTTAATTTTTAATTTAGGTTAAATTTCATAGTTACAATTTAAGGCGATTTCAAATGGAACTGATTGGGTAGGTAACTTAAGAATAGTTGAGCATATTTCAGCAATATCTTCTGGTTGTGTCATGCTTGATTTTTCTAAAGAAGAGATATTTTGGGCCATTTTTGTATTAACCCAGCTTGGGCAAATTGCTGAAATCCTTATATTTTTATCCCAACCTTTATTTTTCATGGTTTGGCATAATCCCATCAAAGCAAACTTTGAAGAAGAATAAGCGGCTAAATCACCTTTGGATCTTTTTCCACTCATTGAAACTAAAACAATAATTCTTCCTCTTCCAGAGGTACATAAATGATCCCAAGAAAGCCTACATAATTGCCAAATTGCTAAAAAATTGATATTTAATGTGTTTAAAATATCTTCTTCATCACCATCTTTGTATAAGAAAGGAACTTTCGATAATACTCCAGAACAATTTATTACTGAATCAAATCCTCCAAATTCATCTAAGGTATTCTTTATCCAATTTTCGGCTGTAATTTTTTTTAAAGCGTCATAGTGGTTGATTATGATTTTCCCTTCTGGCCATTTTTGGGGATCAATAGCGCTTCCTTTTAATGATTCTAAATCTCTTATGCCAACACTAATTCTATTGCCTTCTTTTAATTCTTTATGTGCAATATTTAGTCCAATACCTCCACTGGCTCCACTTATTAATATGGTTCTCATTTTTTAACTATATGTTTGGAAATATTATCCTAAGTAACATTTTAAATTCTCTTCCATGCATAATCATAAGACCTTTCTTTACACTCCATGGAGCCTTTATAAACATTACGCACATAGCATATACAATCTCTTTTAAAGAAAGAGTATCAGTTAGAAACCCATACCATTGATTTTTAGGTAGTTGGAAAAAACTGCCAAAAAATTCTCTTAATAGTTTCTCATCAAACCTCATGAGTTTTTCTAATCCAAATTGGTAAAGTGATTTTTTCCTGATTAATTCTTTTGACCATAAAGTTTCCCAACCTTTTCTAGCAATATGATAGGTACTTAGATTTTTGTTTTTAATTGCTTCTGAGACTGCCTTGGCGACAAGTGGAGCTCTTCTTAAAACATTACCAATTAAATATCCAGATGCAGGATGTACCATTGAAGCAGCACCACCATATCCAAGTATTTGTTGTTTGAAATCTGGAATTGGCATATTCATAGGGAGAAATAAGCCAAGCTCTTCGTGCTGCATGCTTGTGATTGATATATTTCGATAAGAAAGCCTCTTCTCTAGTCTCTCTTTTAAATTTTCCATTGTTAGAGGATTTACTAAACCAAGAGATGTCTCTTCAAGAAAATATTTCCCATCCCCCATATCCATGGCATAAAGAAAAGTTGGCGGTTCTTTTTTTTGATCATCGTTAAGATGGTCATTTCTGTAGTCCATTAATACAAACTGCCCTTTCTTAAGTGGAGGTTTACTAAAATTACCTACTATCCCATAACAAGTTTGGACTGCTAAGGGACCACAGGATTTTAATTTGAGGAAAACAGGATCATACCCTGTTGCATCTACTACTAATCTTGCAGAGTAAGTTTTGCCATCTTTTGTTGTTACTGTACTTTTGTATTTTTCAAAATGTATTTTGTTTGCAAAGCCTTGATGCCATTTAATAAAAGACTTATTGCATTCGTTAAACCAATAATTGTGGAGTTTCTTCTTATCAAATAGTCCATAATCAAGTGAATGTTCAGTGGCTTTATTCTCGTCGTCCTGCTCTTCTAATGCGCCATGCCCAAAAAAACTTACAGTATTCTTCCATCTATATTCAAGTAAATCCTGAAGACCGAGTTGATCAACTTCTTTCCCCCAAATGCCATATGTATTTGGCCAAGGTTCATCTGGTCCATTTGGAGAAAGCACTTCAACATCTAATTTTTCCTTTCCCAGAGCTGATGCAATTGCCATGCCCGCAGGCCCTGCACCCAAAACAAGAACATCTGGCATGCTTTCTTTTGACATTAAATATAAATCTTATGATTAAAGTAATTTATGGAACAAAATATAATTTCTGCGATTGTGTTTTTATATTCCATCCAATACTTGCAATGAGAGTAGATTTATAATAATCAAATTACTCAAATACTAGTGACTAAGTTT
>JAOIOX010000033.1 GCA_028140765.1 Prochlorococcus sp. AH-736-N03
GCAAGTTAAAATCCAAAAATGATAATGAAATTTACGAATCTTATTTATCGATTTTGTCATCAAAAGAAAAACCCACAAATATAAGAATAAGAATTTTTAAAGAAAATGATCCTAGTTTTGAGTTACTTATTATGAAAAGAATTGAATATTCAACGGTTACGATGTTTCCTATTTCAAAACTTATCTCTAACCAAAAATTACTTTATTTGGAAAATTTAATATCAGGTATCTGCCAGATTGAGTGTGAGGAAGCAAATCTTACAGGAAATATATTTATTAGTAAAACAGTAAATAATCAATGTAAATCTATTGCAGTTGATCATCTCACAGGGGGTTGATGCAGCATGGAGCCAAGGGGATTTCAACCCCAGTCCCCTTTATGCCATGTAGTAGCCAAAAGCTATGTCAATACTGGCAATTAAATGGTGCATAACAGTATTTTAGAATAGCTGAGTGCAGTAATGAGTGAAGAATTTCCCAAGCATACATAAGTAACTAATTATATTGGTATAAAAGCCTTTTTGTGTATTTATTAATTATACTTTGTCATTAAAAAGGGGAAGGTTGCAGCAACAATATTTCCAGTTACTATGCTAATAAGTTCGGATGATAATTTAAATATTAATTGATCAAAATATAAAGAGTTTTCTAATATTAGATATGCAATGGGTTAGGATAGGAGAGCTCGTAAATTATCCGCTTAATACAATCAAGAATCAAAAACTTGTGATGTGAATTTTAAGATTGATACCTTTTGATGGCTTTGGATCAAGATTTTAGCTTAGAAAGTATAACAATTAATGAGATCTAGATAGATATATAAAAACTTTCTTTTTTTATATTAAATAAAATTAATATTTATAGGATTTTAAAATAAAAATTGGTTTAAAAAATATCTTATAGTAACTTTTAAAGTATCAAATCAATTATTTTTTAAATTCTAAATATTTCTTGTAATATTTTATTGTTTTTTCTAATCCATTATCAATAGTTATTTTTGGTTCCCAATTTAAAATTTTCTTTGCTTTATTGATATCTGCATAAAGCGACATACTTTCACCCTGCCTATATTTTCTCTCACCATAAAGCGGCTTCCCAGAACCAGTAATATTAACTATCTTTTCTATAATTGTTTTTATTTTTACAGGATTACCAGAAGCAATATTAAAAATTTCACCAACTACTTTCCCTTCAGTAATTAATGACTTAAATATTGCCTCAACTATATCATCTACATAACAAAAATCTCTTATTTGCTGACCTTTAGTAGTGGGGAATTTTTCATTAAGAAGACATCCTTTAATTACCTGTGGCAAAAATCTATTGAAATCTTGTCCTTCTCCGTAGACGAGGAAAAATCTTAGAATAACAACTGGTAATCTTTCTGTTCTAAAAAGCATTTGAAGCATGTTTGTACATGTTAATTTAGCTAATGAATAAGGGCTAAATGGTAATTCTCGCATTGATTCATTTTGTGGGGACTCCAAATTCCCATATTCATCACTTGATCCAATTTGAACAATTCTTTTGATTTTTTTTAAATTAACAGCTTGAAGGATATTTAATAAGCCAGTGGAGTGTGTATTAAAAACATCTCTTCCCCCATCAGAGAAATTAATATGATTTATATATCCAGCTAAATTTATAATGTAATCAAATTCTTTGCCTCCCAATAATTCTTTAACCTTTATGTAATTATTAATATCTAATTGTAAATAATTAACTTTTTCGCTTTTTTTTAAAGTATTTGAATTTCCGAGAGAAACACAAACGCAGTCTAAACCTTCATTTATACATTTTCTTAATAAATGAGTACCTATAAAGCCACTACCTCCAAGAATAAGAATCTTACCTTTCATATTAGTAATTAAAGTTTCCTATATTTTGCAAATATAACAAAATTAATTTTATTATTTGCTCTTTATTGCATTTATGATTTATCAATAAAAAATTCATAATTTAACAAAATCAGTTCGCAGGTATAATTGAGCTAGATCAAATTTTTTTATTTAAAAATAACTATTGAAGATAGAAGTTTTTTTACAACCTTATAAACACTTTAACTAAAAACAACCATTTCTAATAACATTTAATTATTTTAAAATTTTACTAAGAAAGGATAATAAAACAATAAATAACCATTATTTTCACCATATTCTAATAAAAGCAAAATTATTTTTAATTACTTAAAAGGTAAATAAATTGAGATTTTGATAAATTAGATTCGGCATCATGAGGAATTGCCAAGAGATTGATATTAAAAAGAGAACAAATTGAAATTGATTTAAAAAGAATTCCATTTCTTATTCCTCGAGTAGAAGGATAAAAAGGTGATAGATAAAAAGCATAACCTTTAACATTAAAAGATATCTTCCCATAATCGAGCATAAAAGAAATAAGAGTCTTAATTCCAATAGCTTCTAATTGAGCAAAAGATAAAAATATAATCCTGATTAATTCACAGTAAATTTTTGAAGCGAAACGATTATTAAGTAAAGAAAAATGAGCACGATTATTCAATGGCAATAGAGGGTTTGAAGGACCTAATAATTCTTGATCAAGGTTTGAATATAGAGGATTGCTATGTAAAACATATTCATCGTATAGATGAGTTCTTCCTTTTTTGCGATAAATAGCTATTAAAGGTGAGGGAAGGAAATTTGACATTCCTACATTACATTCATCAATAATATGAAAGTTAATAGCATTTTTGTACTTGAGATATAGGATAGTTAGTGCTTCTTGACTGGCAAACCAACTATTTGAAACATCAACAAGGTCTACGTAATCACTCAAATATGATTTTAATTTCATCGAAACCTTATATAGTTGCAAACCTGCTAGAGATGTCCCCTTTAGGATTGTCCCTAGAGGACCTCTCCCTTTTCTATATCGCCTCAGAGAAGATAATTTATATGCCTTTTCTAAAGAATATTTACATTCACGAATACAATAATGCTTTTTATCAAAAATAATTGCCGCCTCTAAATTTTTATTATTAATATATAAATCTCTGAAAGGAGAAAGAAAAATAGTATTAATATCAGAATAACAGATAAATTTAGTATTATTTTTGAGAGCTTCGAACATCATATATGCCCTTCTATTAGCTATGTATCCCCTTAGATCTGAGTAAGAAATTGGTTTATAGTCTTCAAATATAAGCTTGACACGATTTTTTAAATTTAGAGTATTTAAAGTTGCATCAATGTAGGCAATATCTTTACTATTAGGTTGCAAAACCATTAAATGTACAACGAAAGAGGGGAAATTATCTCTAATAGAAAAGAGTATTTCGTATAAAAAATGTAAATATAGTGGAGTGGTTGAAATACAAAAAGTAATTTCAACTCTGTCAGAATTTATAGGAGGTTCTTTAATCATAAATAACTAATTAAACTCAATTTAAAAGTTTTTAATAACTCCTTTATTACCTCTTTATACTAATTTTACTGATAAAGGGATGGCAAAAAATAAAGGCTTTAATCATAGCAATTAATTTAATAGTAATAAATATTTAAAAATGATTTTTATTAAAATTAGAAATATTTATTATTAAGACTAATTTAGATATGTTAAAAGCTAAAATTTTTTAAAAAACATGCAAAGGAAAAATTAAAAGTATTAACAGATTGAAGATTGGAACTAAAAATTATAGTTTTGATAAGCCTATGCTCATATATTTTTTTTAAAATTTATATTTTCTTTTTTAATAAGCATTCTTGCATCATAAATTATTTTCCCATTACTTCCTTCATTAAATCAGCTTTTTCTTTTTCAGTTCTTTTAATAACTTTCTTTCCTTCTTCGGGTTCAGATTTTCTTCTAATTATTTCATATAGCTTAGTGCAGAAATAAGTGAAGTTTTGTCAAAGCATTTAAAGTTATTAAATTTATTTATATAAAAAGCTTTTACTAAATTTATAAATTAAAATTTTTAAAAAGAGATACTTGTATTCCCCTAGATTAATTGATTTATAATTAATAAAATTATGTTTAAAATGGATTAATTAAAATAAAAAAAGTATTTCCAAAATTTAATTAACTCAATTAGCTTTTAAAACATTGGACTCCAAGCAATCTAAAAAAGAAAAAAGAATAATTGGGATTTCTTGTTACTATCACGATAGTGCTGCTTGTTTAATTATCGATGGGGAAATTATTTCTGCGGTTCAAGAAGAGAGATTCAGCAGAAAAAAACATGATTCAAATTTTCCAAAGAATGCAATCAAATATTGTCTCAAAAAAAATAGCTTAACACTTAAGGACATAGATGCTGTTATCTACTATGAAAAGCCTTTCCTAACCTTTGAAAGGCTATTAGAAACTTATTTAAGTGTAGCTCCGAGGGGTGCAAGATCTTTCATAGCAGCTATGCAGGTATGGCTAAAAGAAAAAATATTTCTAAAATTCCAGATCAAAAAGGCACTTAAGGAAATTCAACAAGAAATTACTGGGGAAGAAATTAAGAAACTTTTATTACCTAATCTTCTTTTTTCAGAACATCATCTATCCCACGCTTCTTCAGCCTTCTTTCCTAGCCCTTTCGATGATGCTGCAATACTTTGTATGGATGGTGTAGGGGAGTGGGCAACTACATCAGCTTGGCATGGAAAAGGGAATAAAATTAAGCCACTATGGGAGATAAGTTTTCCACATTCACTAGGTCTTCTTTATTCATCTTTTACCTACTATTGTGGTTTTAAGGTTAATTCTGGTGAATACAAACTAATGGGATTAGCGCCTTACGGAGAACCTAGATTTAAGAGTTTAATAAAAAATAATTTAATTGATATCAAAGGAGACGGGAGCTTCAGATTAAATATGTCTTATTTTAAATTTCATAGGGGATTCAGAATGACGTCTTCAAAATTCCAAAAATTATTTGGGCAACCTCCAAGAAATATTGATGAAGAAATTCAACAATTTCATATGGATATTGCAGCTTCAATTCAAGCTGTGACAGAAGAAATAACTCTACTTCTTGCAAAATCTATTAAAAAAGAAACAGGTTCAAGATATCTTTGTTTGGCTGGAGGAGTTGCACTTAATTGTGTATCAAATGGAAAAATACTTAAAGAAAAAATATTTGATGATATTTGGATTCAGCCTGCGTCTGGGGATGCTGGTACTGCTTTAGGCGCAGCCTTATTAACTCACTATAAATACTTTAATAATCAAAGATTTATAAATAAGCACGACTCAATGAAAGGAGGATATTTAGGGCCTTCTTACTCAAATAAATTTATTATTAAATTTTTAAATCAGATTAATGCTTCATATTGCACCATGGGGGATGATGAATTATTTGAAAATATTGCAGAACTTTTATCAATTGGGAAAGTAGTTGGGTGGTTTAATGGTCCCATGGAATTTGGTCCTCGAGCTCTTGGGGCGAGATCAATTCTGGGAGATCCGCGTAACCAAAATATGCAAAGCATAATGAATTTAAAGATTAAATATCGTGAAAGCTTCAGACCCTTTGCTCCTTCAATTTTAGAGGAAGATTGCAAAACATACTTTGATATAGATAAAAATAGTCCATATATGCTTTTTGTAGCCCCCGTTAAAAAAGAAATTTGCTTCGAGATGAAAAATGAAGATAAAAAATTATTTGGTATTGAAAAACTTAATATACCAAGATCATCAATACCCGCAGTTACGCATATTGACTACTCATCAAGATTGCAAACAGTTAATAAAGATACTAATAATCGATACTATAAATTAATTGAGGCATTTAAATATAAAACTGGATGTCCAATCCTAATAAATACATCATTTAATGTTAGGGGAGAGCCAATTGTGTGCAATCCTGAAGATGCCTATAAATGTTTTATGAGAACTGAAATGGATGTTCTTGTTTTACAGAATCAAGTTCTATATAAAAATAAGCAACCTCGTTTTTTTATTGATCAAAACCCTATTACCGAATTTGAATTAGACTAATTATCATGAAAAAAATTACAACAAAACAACTAAGAGAATTTGGTCTTTTTGTGGGCATTAGCTTCCCTACTTTATTTGGATTTATTTTGCCCTTAATTAGCGGTCATTCTTTTGCTGGGTGGACTTTTTCTATTGGCTTTCCGTTGGCATTTCTTGCTTTAGTTAAACCAGATTTACTAAATAAACCATACAAATTATGGATATCTTTTGGAAATTTATTAGCTTTAATAAATTCTCGTTTAATTCTTGGTTTAGTATTCATCTTAATACTTCAACCAATCTCTTTATTAATGAAATTTTTTGCATATGACCCTCTAAAATTAAAAAAACAAAATAAATTAACTTATAAAGAAATTAATAAAGGGAATGAAGTTGATTTAACCAGAATATTTTAATTTAGTTTATCTTTTCATCCCAACCATCACAAAGAAACCCCCTTCTTGAATTTGTGTACTATCAAATGCCATTAATAAATCATCAATAATTGAGATATTTGGTTTTTCTTTTTTGGAAAATAACCTATCTTTATTGAGATCATAATGTGGAATTAAATTAAGAAACTCTACATTATTAGAGCTAAACCAATCAAATACTTGATTGGGAGTATGCAATGTTTCATGCGGATTCATAAATTGATCTTTAACCCAAGCTCTTCTTTTATCTCTACTTTTAATCTTTCTAGAAGTTCTATCTAGATAAGCTATTTTGTTACCAATAATATTTGCTAGTTTTTGTTTAAATCTAGTAAATAATCTTCCATATTTATGATATAAACCAATAATAATGATTCCACCAGGTTGTAAAACCTTAACCAAACATTTGAAAGCTTCTTCAGCATTTTTTGTATGATGTAAAACACCATTGCTGATGATACAGTCAAAATTATTTTGTTTAAATTTCAAATCAAAAACATCCATTTTCATAAAATAAGTGTTTTTTATTTGATACTTTTCCCTAAAATCTTCTCCAAGTTTCAAAGAAGCATTAGATATATCTACTGCAAAAATTTCCCTATTACTTCTTGATAAAAAAAGAGATAATTGACCCGTACCACATCCAAGTTCTAATATTTTTGTTCCATATCCTAATTCTTCGTCTAGTCTTTTTGTAAAAATATTCTTTATACCTTTATCATAAAGAGAAGAGTAATCCTCGCAATCATCATAATTAGGGAATTGAACATCATTATAAAAATCAGCCATTTTCCCTGTTATTTCATCAAGATCCTCTTTAACAAAGTTAGGTATCACATCAAAAATCTTTCCAACTTTTTTTTTATTATTAAATATATCCTCAGATTCAAAATTAATGCTCGAATCGAAGTTTTTTTCAATTAACTTATATCTATTCATTTTTAGTTAAATAAGATATTCACATAAAAAATATTATGTTAAAAATAGTCAATGTGTTGTATTTATTCATAACAAGAAATAACAACCAAATAATTTTTAATATTTAAAGAAATGAAAATATTAAGAATACTAAAAATTTTAATATAATCAGCATAATCAAAATTAAACATTGGATAATATTGTTTAGGATTTCTGTTATTCAAGAAATAATATTTAAAAGGTTAAAAAATGGATGCATTTTTAGATTTAATTAAAGATATTTGGGATTTTTTAAAAGTTAGAAAAAAATTTTGGTTAGCGCCATTAATCATTACATTAATTTTAATGGGAGCATTAATTGTATTTACTCAAGGATCAGTCGTGGCTCCTTTTATTTATACTATTTTCTAAATTGATTTTTAAATGCAATTTATAAAAAAAATTTTTATAAAATTAATAATCTTATCTACACTTTTATTACCTTTTATTGGAATTGAGTATTTTATGTCCATTCTCAATTTTCCAAAATCAGATGCGAGGAGATCTATAAGACTTAGAGAAATGGCACCATCAGCGAATGTAGTCTTGAGATTTCCTGAAGAACCAGAAGGGAAAGAATTAAAATCAATGATTAATCTTACTACTGATGAAGATGGTTATATACTTCCCTACGGATCTAATGAAGAAGAATCCATAAAAATTCTATTTTTGGGAGGTTCTACCACCGAATGCATAAGATTAGAAGGCACTGAAAGATTTCCTTACCTAGTAGCAAAAAAGTTAACTGAAAATTATCGAAAAGATAAATTATATTTTAAGTCTTTAAATAGTGGCAACTCAGGAAATAACTCAATGCATTCAAACTTCATTCTTTTGGCAAAAGGCATTGAAAAAAAGCCTGATTTTGCAATCATGATGCACAACGCTAATGATCTATCTATACTTCTGCAACAATCGCCATATAGATCTTATTGGAATAACAATCCAACGAGATCTATTATAAAAAATCATTCATTTATTGATTCAACAATTTATCCATTAAAAAGCTTACTACCCCATACAACTGAAAATATTATTAAACCTGCTTTTCACAAGTTAAGACGTTTTAAATATAGAGATGAATTTAGAAAATCTAGATTAATAGAAATTGAATTAGATCCTGAAAAAATTAAAAAAGATTTTGAAAATAGTCTTAATACCTTTGTCACATTAACTAGAACCTGGGGGGTTGAGCCAATTTTAATGACTCAGGCGAGTAGACTTTCAGATAATCCAGAAGAATGGATTTATTCACAAGTTAATAGTTCCATAGCAAATTTAAGTATTTCTGGCTCTCCAATTAAATATGCAGGATATAAAAATCTTTATGATAATTTTAATGAAATCATAAGAAAGGTTTCAAATAAAAGAGGCGTCAAACTAATAGATCTTGCTAAAGAAATTCCACAAAGCAAAGAGTATATATACGATCTTTTTCATTTAAATCAAAAGGGTTCAAAGCTTGTTACTGAAGTAATAGTAAGGGAATTTATTGATAGTAATTTAATTCAAAAATATAATTATTAAAAATATGCCACCATAAACCCACAATGAAGGTAAAAAAGATTAAAGATTTAAATTTTGTTTGTAAATAATTGAAGTTAATTTTTTTATCGATGAATATTTTTTATGGAGCCAAGCGGACTCGAACCGCTGACCCCCTGCATGCCATGCAGGTGCTCTACCAACTGAGCTATGGCCCCACAGATTCTTACTATTATAAGTTTACTTAATACACATTAAGTTAATATTTAAATAAACATACAAATCTTCTTAGGAAATAAATGTAGATAGAAATATAAATAAAATTGAATACAGACCTAAATTGACGGCATAAGGGCTTTAATAATTGCTGTTATTATCAATCACTTTAATAAAAATCTTCTTCCAAATGGATATATCGGTCTAGACATATTTTTGTAATTTCAGGTTTTGTGATTACATCATCTTTCGCAAAAAGAAAAAGCCTTGATTTCTTACAATTCATAAGTGGCTTTTATAAAAGGATAATTAAAAGAATATTTCCAGCACTTATATTTTTCGTTTTAATTTTTAGTATTCTTATATGTTTTTTAATCAGTATCCAGGAAAATCTCTTCAAACTGGAATTACATCTTTTTTTTGGGGTATCAAATATTTACTTATTGCAAAGTTCTGCTGATTATTTTGCATAAGAAAAAGGTGGATATATATATATAAATCAAAGTCTTAGAAAAATAGAAGGGGAAGAAAAAAACATTTTTCTTTTTGATGCTTTAAGCCTTATGTGTCCAGACAAAGTTTGTAATTATAAGAAAAAAAATACCTTACTTTACTTTGATGAAGATCATTTATCTAATGACGCCGCTCTTAATATAATTGCCCCAGAAATATTATATTTTCTCAATAAAAATAATATTTTATTTAGATAGATCTTTTAAGTTTAAAAATATAAAAATTGTAGGTTGTTTAGTAAATTAAGAAATGATTTTTATAGATTTAATTTATTATAGGATTAGAAAATTAAGATTCTTGCTAAAAGAAAATCATATTCAACCAATTATCCTTTCAGGAGGTTCTGGAACTAGATTATGGCCTCTGTCTAGGAAAAGTCTGCCTAAGCAATATATACATTTTAGTTCTTTGGATAAATATTCTCCTCTACAAGAAACACAAAAAAGATTATTAGGCATAAGAAATCTCGAAGATCCTATTATTATTTGCAATGAAGAACAAAGATTTATCGCAGCAGAGCAGATGCGAGAAATAAAAATACACCCAAAAGCAATAATATTAGAACCTACAAGTAGAAATACCGCCCCTGCTGTTGCGATTGGAGCATTGAAGGCTTTAGAAAAAGGGGATGATCCAATTGTGTTAATTCTTTCTTCTGATCATAAAATTAAGGATGCCGAAAAGTTTAGAAAAGTTATTGAAGCTAGTTTACCAACTGCCGAAAAAGGAAATTTAGTTGTCTTCGGAGTAACGCCTACTAGGCCTGAGACCGGTTATGGTTATATAGAAGCTTCTAAAATAGTAAATTCTAAAAATCTAAAATCAGTTCCAATAAAAAGTTTTATAGAAAAACCAGATAAAAAGAAAGCGGAAGTACTTATCAAAGATAATAAATATTTATGGAACAGTGGAATTTTTTTATGTAAAGCAAATTTAATAATTAATGAATTAAAAATATATGAACCTAAACTTTTAGACTTATGTAAAAAATCACTAAAAAAATCAAAAGATTTTGACTTTCAAAGACTTGAAACTAAATATTTTGAAAATTGCCCGAATTTATCCATAGATTATGCCGTTATGGAAAAAACAAAAAAAGCACATGTCATGCCACTAAATGTAGGCTGGAGTGATTTTGGAAACTGGCAATCACTTTGGGAATTAGAAGAAAAAGATAAAAATGGAAATACCATAATTGGGGATGTAAAGGAGAAGAATATTAAAAATTGTTATTTAAATAGCAAAAATAAATTATTAGTAACAATTGGAACTGAAAATCTAATTGTCATACAAACCAAAGATGCAACTTTGGTTTGCAATCAAAAAGAAGCTCAAAAAATTAAAGATATAGTTCAACTATTAATGTTAGAAGGAAGGTCAGAAGTATTATCACATAGAAAAGTATTTAGACCCTGGGGATATTTTAATACAATTGAAAAAACTAATTTCTGGCAAGTCAAAGAAATTCTCGTAAACCCAAAATCGTCTCTCTCGCTTCAAAAACATAAGTTTAGATCAGAACATTGGATAATTTTAAAAGGCAAAGCAGATGTTCAAATAAATGATTCTAAAATGGAGTTAATTGAAGGCCAAAGTACTTACATACCAGTTGGTGCAAAACATAGATTATCAAATTCACATAGTATGCCACTATTTTTAATTGAAGTTCAATGCGGGTCATACTTAGGTGAAGATGATATCTTTAGATTTGAAGATAATTACGGCAGAAACTTAATAAATTAGTCCAATTTAAATCAATATTTATAATGAAATAAAGTAAATAAAAACATCAAATTGTTTAATCAATAAATATATGATTACCAGAAAAAAAAGCTATAGACTATTAGAGGATGGGAGATTAGACATAAGTACACGAATGTTTTCTACATACCTTCTTGGGAAGAATACCTTGGATAAATTGAGGTCAAAAAGATGAATTTTGAAGCCATTTCAATTCAGCCTGGTTTTAGTGAATATATCGAAAACATGAGATATATAAGAGTTTACTCAGAATATACAATGGATAACTATGATGAAATTGATCTGTTGTCTACAGTTTTTCCAATACTGGAAACAAGTGAATACAATCTTTTTAAAGAAGCACTTGAATTCGCCACATCTATAAATTATACGCATCCGGGTTTAGCGTCAAAGTCCTATTTAAAGCACCCAATGAGAGTAGCCAAACTTATAGCTAACAATTTAAACAAACCATCAATAGACTGCCTAATAATCGCTCTTCTTCATAATGTATTTGAAACATCTGAGATATCTGCAGATTTGGTGAGTGAAAAATTTGGCTTAATAGTTACAGAGTCAATTAAACGATTAACTGTCGATAGATCAAAAACTGACAATGATTATAAACAAAATTATTATAAAAGCATTATTGATACTGGCCGAGATGTTTGCATAGTCAAATCATATGATAAATTTGATAATTTATTTATGTTATCCACAAATCCGAATAAGAATACACGTGAGGCGTATCTTGAAGAAATAGAGACATTTGTGATGCCGCTGGTAGAAC
>JAOIOX010000034.1 GCA_028140765.1 Prochlorococcus sp. AH-736-N03
CACTTGATTATGAAATTGATAATGTTCCTCAGAGCGATTTATCATCAATACCAATTTCTGAGATTAAATTCCCACCTACTGTTTATATGGTTGTTGACAAAAAAATTGAGCTACTAGTTAAATATTTAAAAGATTATCCAACTTGGCATTTTCTTTCTGAAGAAGAATTAAATAGAAAAACAATTGAAATTTTCGAAGATCAGAAAATTGCAAAAAGATTTTGCAATAAAGAACAAAAAGTAATTAAAGTGCCAAATACAGAAGTATTCAAAATCGTCGCACCGATTTTGCGTTTTAGAGGCATTTCAAGGATAGTTAGTGCTGAAAAATTAATATCTTTATGAAGATTCAGATTTTTTCTTCAGAATTTATATTTAAAAGACTTCCTGCTATTGATCCACTTATAAAACTTACTCCAACTATAAAACTTATTGGTAATTTTATAGTTTCAGTATTTAAAAAATTAACTTTTCTTTTTTGAGAACTATTTTGTATCCCTATGATTAAAATTAAAAATAAAGAAAAATTAAATATGATGTGAAAAATTAATTTTTTTATTAGAAATGACATATTTTGTTTATTGAAATATCTTAATACATATTATAGATTAGGCTTTTTTTTATATTATTTTTTTTTGCTAAATATTTAGAAGCCGCTGATAAGGTTAATCCTGCATTAATTAAATCATTTAACTCTTTTTTTAATTCTCGTTCATCTAATTTTGAATGTTGTTTGATTCCATTTATAACAACTGTTATCTCTCCTAAAACTTCTTTATCCTCAAAATAAGCAATAACCTCTTGAATATTATTACCAACATGTTCCTCAAATTTTTTGGTTAATTCTCGACACACTTCGATCTCTCTTTCTACTCCGCAATGTTCTTTTAATTCATTTAATAATTTTTTTAGGCGATATGGAGACTCAAATAAAATTGAAGTCTTATCATTTTTACTAATTTCTATAAGAAGTTTTTCTCTTTCAAGCTTTCTCTTAGGAAGGAAACCTTCAAAAACAAACTTTGAGGACGGAAAACCACTTGTAACAAGTGCAGTAAGAGCTGCACATGGCCCAGGGATGCAAATTATATTAAATCCTAAAGATCTGACTTCTTTGATAAGGTCCTCTCCTGGATCACAAATACTAGGCATACCAGCATCACTTACCAAAGCTAATGATTTACCGGCTTTTAGATCATTAATTAATTTTGGTATTTTTTTAAAAGAGTTATGTTTATTAAAACTTATGACATGATTAGTAAATTCAAATTTATTCATTATTTTTTTTGTTTGTCTGGTATCTTCACATGCAATTAAGGAAACATTCTTAAGAATATTTATTGCTCTAAAAGAAATATCACTTAGGTTCCCAATTGGGGTGCCAACAATATATAAAACACTACTTTCAGGTTCTGGGTTTTTATGAGAGGATGAAGATTTAATATTCATTTAGTGATTAAATTACCATCTGGTG
Organism: Prochlorococcus sp. AH-736-N03; assembly: GCA_028140765.1. Classification (GTDB taxonomy): domain Bacteria; phylum Cyanobacteriota; class Cyanobacteriia; order PCC-6307; family Cyanobiaceae; genus Prochlorococcus_A. Next base: position 1,474 of record JAOIOX010000034.1, read on the forward strand.
TAGAAATAAATACTCTTATTGACGATTTGAGGATTTTCAGTTGGGAGGCTTCTGATGTATTACTTTACTATTCCAAAATATTAAAAGATTCAAACTATAAAAGCAATATTTTAAAAAATAATAATATTGAAGATCCTGTAACGTTTGCTGATTTAAAAGTAAATGAATTAATTATTAGAAGAATTAAAGAAAAATATAAGGATATTAATTGGGAAATATTAAGTGAAGAGAGTGTAAAGATTGATTCTAGAAATTATGATGCTGGTGCCGCTTGGATGTGGGTGCTTGACCCTCTTGATGGGACAAAGGATTTTATTCAAGGAACAAGTAATTATGCTATGCACTTATCATTAAACTATAGGCAGCAACCCTATATTGGGATAGTTTTAATACCTGAAAGGGATGAATTATGGATTTCTACAGGTGAAAAGGTTTGGTGTGAAAGTAGATATAAAAAAATAATTAACCCTCAGCTTTGTAAAAATAAGAGTCTTAGTGAGATGATTTTGGTTACGAGTAAAAATCACAATAATGAAACTTTAAGAAAGTTAATTAAAAAAATTAAATTTAAGGAAGTCAAAATTATGGGAAGTATAGGATGTAAAATCGCTTCCATTGTTAGAGGAGAAAGTGATTTATACATATGTTTAACAATTCCAGAAAAAAGTGCACCAAAGGACTGGGATTTTGCTGCACCTGCAGCTATTTTAAAAGCTGCTGGAGGAGCGATAACAGATTTAGATAATAAAGAACTTTCTTATGGAAAAGCTAATTTCGAGCAAAGAGGAATAATAGTTGCTTCAAATGATAATAATTTGCATGAAAAAATTTGTTCAGAGATTAAGGAATTTATAAAAAAATATAATTTATATACTCTCTGACTTTAATTAAGAGGAGCTACTGGAGTTGGAGTTGGTTCGGGATAAGACATACCACCATTTTGAGCTACACCTCTTAACGTTAGATTAATTCTCCCTCTGCTGTCTATTTCTCTTACTCTTACAGTAACTTCATCTCCTTGCCTTACTACATCTTCCACTCTTTCTACTCTAGCTTCTGATAATTGTGATATGTGTACCATCCCTTCTTTACCCGGAAGTATTTCTACAAAAGCTCCAATTGGAATGATTCTGGTGACTACACCTGAGAAGATTTCACCTTCGTGCACTTTTCTAGTTAAACCTTCTATAATTTTTTGAGCTTCTTCAGCTGCAGCGCCATCATGAGAGGCAATAGTAACAATTCCACCATCTTCTATATCTATTTTTGTATTTGTTCTCTCTGTGATGCCTTTAATGGTCCTGCCTCCAGGTCCAATAACAGTTCCAATAAGTTCTGGGTCTATTCTAAAGCTCAAAAGTCTTGGTGCATGAGGAGATAATGATTCTTGTGGTTGATCAATTGCCTCTTGCATTTTTTCTAAAATATGAATCCTTGCAGGACGAGCTTTTTTTATTGCATCAGAGACAATAGAAACTGGTAATCCAGTGATTTTCATATCCATTTGTAATGCTGTAATACCTTTTTCAGTGCCTGCAACTTTGAAATCCATATCGCCAAGGAAATCCTCTATACCCTGAATATCTGTCAGAATTCTTACTTCTTTCCCTTCTTTAATTAGTCCCATCGCAGTGCCACTTACGGGAGCTTTAAGAGGAACACCAGCATCCAATAGTGAAAGCGTGCTTCCACATACAGAACCCATTGATGTGGATCCATTCGAACTTAGGACCTCGCTTACTACTCTAAGTACGTAAGGGAAAGTCTCCTTCCCAGGGAGAACAGGGATTATAGCTCTCTCTGCTAATGCTCCATGACCAATTTCTCTTCTTCCTGGAGTTCTCATTGGTCTTGTTTCTCCAACAGAATATGGTGGAAAATTATAGTGATGTAAATATGTTTTTTCATTGCTTGGATTTAGATCATCCATTTCCTGAGCGTCGCTCGGAGTGCCTAATGTAGTGGTAGATAAAACTTGGGTTAACCCTCTTTGAAATAAGGCAGAACCATGTACTCTTTTTGGGAGAATACCAGCAGAAGCTGATATTTTTCTAACTTCGTCTAGATCTCTTCCATCAACTCTTTTGCCATCATTAATAATTTGCGACCTCATCAATTTCTTTGTGAGTTTTTTAAAGTCGGAGCTTAATAACTTATCATTTTCTGATAGAAGAAGTTTTAAATCGTTGTCATCTTTCAGAGATTCAATTTTAACCTGAGTCTCAACTTTTATTTTTTCGAGTTCAAGATCTCTCTCCTCTTTTGATTGATCAAATTTCTTTAAAACCAACTCTATCCCTTTTGTGCAATTTTTCTCTAAATAAGAGGGCAATGTTCTATCTTCTTCAGGATTTGAAGGCTTAATCTGTTTTATGCCTAAGTCTTTTAGTAAATCTTCTTGAGATTTAATTAGTTCAGTTACTGCCTCATAACCAAAATCAATAGCTTCGATAGTATCTTGCTCTGATAATTGGTTGGCGCCCGCCTCAATCATTACAATACCGTCAGGTGATCCTGCAACAACGATGTCTAAATCTCCTTTCTCTATTTCTCTATAGCTTGGATTTAAGATGAAATCATCTCCTATGAGCCCAACTCTCACTGCAGCCATGGGACCATAAAAAGGTATCTCACCAAGCAAAGTTGCTATTGAAGCCCCTGTAACAGCTAGAACATCTGCTGGAACCCTCTCATCTAGTGAAAGACAAGAGGCAACTATTTGTATCTCGTCTCGCATCCATGAAGGGAAAAGCGGCCTCATTGGCCTATCAATTAACCTTGCAATTAAAGTCGCTCTTTCTGGAGGGCGGCCTTCTCTCCTCATAAACCCTCCAGGAATTCTCCCAGCAGCATAAAGCTTTTCCTCATAGTCGCATATTAGAGGCAGAAAGTCTGAAGCTTCTTTTTTTGTAGTTTTTGTTGCTGTAACTAACAAAGATGTGTCTCCACATTCAATCATTACTGATCCATTTGCTTGAGGAGCATATAGTCCTGTAGTTAGTCGTATCTCTCGTCCGTCAAACGTGATCGACTTATTTTGTCCTTCCACTTTTTAAATTATAAATCTATACATAATTTATTCTTACATTTTATAGGCACATATTGAGTCATTTATTTAAATAAGCTGTAAAATTTTTAAAAATTGTTCTATAAATAAGCTTTATTCAAAACAAACTTAACCCAAATAAATTATTACTTTCCCAGAAAAATACAATATTTAAAACAAAAAAACTTTTACTACCAACTTGATTTAACAACTCCAGGGAGTTCTCCATTATGAGCTCTTTGTCTCAATTGATTTCTGCAAAGACCAAAATCTCTATAAACACCTCTTGGTTTTCCAGTGGCCCAACATCTATTCCTAACTCTATTAGGTGCAGAGTTTCTTGGAAGCCCTTGAATCTTTCTATGTATCTCTAATCTTTCCATTGGATCTTTTGCGGCATTAAATTCATCTAATAATGATTTTCTCTTGGCAGCATATTTCTTCACAAGTTTCTTGCGTTTAACCTCTCTCGCAATCATGGACTTTTTAGCCATTTAATGAAAATTTTTAAAAACTATATTATATCTTAACAGCTTGCATAACAATTTTTGAAATTGATTTATTGGTTTAACAATCTTTGTACTATTAGAAGTTGACTTGTATCCCTAATAATAAGAAGAACACTTAGTCCCACTAAAAGAAAAAAACTTGATTGAGTAACAGCCATTTGCACTTTAACTGGGACAGGTTTACCTCTAAATCCTTCAATTAAGGTGAAAACAAGTTGTCCACCATCTAGTAGCGGTAAAGGTAATGAATTGAGAACTGCTAGATTAATAGAGATTAAAGCCGCAAACAATAATATTCCGGTACCTCCTTGTTCTGAAAGTTGAGCACCAATTTCAACGATTTTTACTGGTCCACTTAATTGTTGTGCTGTTGAGGAGAAATTTGTTATTAAACCTTTATACCCTTGAATTGTTTTTACTAAAAGTGATGAAAACTCATTATTAGTGTATTTAAAAAGTTCGTAAATGTTTTTTGTCTTTTTAGTTTCTTTCCTCATATTAGGTTGCAATTGAGCACCTATTGTTCCTTTCCCGTCAATATTTTTTGGTACCAAAGTTAAATCTTTGAGGCTACCATCCCTTTCAATTTTTATTGAAATTGGTTCATCTGATGACTTTTGAATTTTCTTTACTAAAGTGGAAACGGCTTGATCACCAACTCCTAAAGTACTAGTTTCGATTTCTAATATTTTATCCCCTGGTTCTAAACCCGCAAGAGAGGCAGCCTTATCAGGTTGAGTAGCCAAAACTAAAATGCCTGGTTCTGGATCAAATGGAATACCAACAGTAGTCACATTTATAATCAAGATTGAGTAAGCAAGAATCAAGTTGGCAAATACTCCAGCGGAAATTACAATAACTCTTTGAATTATTGGCCTATTTTTCAAAAGATTTGGATCTTTAGGGTCAATATTATTTAGTTCTTCATCAGGGAAGGATACAAAGCCTCCAAGAGGAAAGGCTCTGAATGAATAAGTAATATCTCTAAATTTTTTTTGAATAATTGAGGGCCCAAACCCAATTGAAAATCCATCAACATAAATACCTTGTAAAATGGCCGCAAGAAAATGCCCCATCTCATGAAAAAATATTAGGAATCCAAGTACTGTTATTGAGGTTAAAACATTCATTTTTTTATATTAAGCAGTTTTTAAATAATTTGATCCAAAATATGGAACCAGAGCATCTGGAATCTTAACGCTACCATCTGTTTGTTGGCCATTCTCAAGAATAGCTGCCATTGTTCTTCCAATAGCAAGACCACTGCCATTTAAGGTATGTATATATGTATTTTTTTTATCAATTTTTGATCTTATTGATGATCTACGTGCTTGAAAGTCAAGGCAATTACTGCAACTTGAAATTTCTCTATAACATTTACTACTGGGAAGCCAAACTTCAAGATCAAAAGTTCTACTAGAAGAAAAGCCTAAGTCTCCAGTACAAATATCTACTAATCTGTAGGGTAAGTTGAGCTTTTTTAAAATGCTTTCTGCATCAGAAGTAATCTTTTTATGAGCTTCTAAAGATTTATTTGGGTCGCAAAACCAATAGAGTTCAACCTTATTAAATTGATGAAGTCTTATTAAACCTTTAGTATCCCTTCCATAACTTCCAGCTTCTCTCCTAAAACATGGACTATATGCAACATACTTAATAGGTAACTGCATGGGATCAATAAGCTCGTTTCTATGAAAAGCAGTTAGTGGAACTTCAGCTGTTGGCGAAAGCCATAAATCGTCATTGGAACACTTAAAACTTTCATTTGAGAATTTAGGTAATTGACCAGATCCGGTAAGACTTTCTGAATTTACTAAAGCTGGCGGCATTAACTCCAAGTAACCATTTTTAGTATGTATATCGAGCATAAAATTAATTAATGCCCTCTCTAACCTTGCACCATTGCCTGTAAGAGTGATAAACCGACTTTTTGATATTTTTGTTGATTTTACAGAGTCAAAAAGATTAAGACTTTCTCCTATTTCCCAGTGTGATTTTATATTCTCTTTTATAAGAGGGTCTCCCCAAGTTTTTATTTGTAAATTATCACTTTCGTCTTTCCCAATAGGCGCGTCTTTGCTAGGAAAATTTGGCAAATTATAAATCTCATCGTCTACTTCTTTGTCTAATATTCTTTGTTTCTCTTCGAGTTCAGAAATTTTAATTCTGTATTCGTTTCCCTTTTTTTTTAAATCATTTAATTCTTTTGAATTATTATTTTGGGATTTCCCAATAACTTGACCGATTAATTTGCTTAATTTTTTACTCTCAGATTGGAGACTAGATATTTCTATATCAATTTCTTTTTTCTTAACAGTTAATTCCTGTATATGAGATATCTTGTAAACTTTTCCTCTTAAGGATAAATTCTCTTCAACAAATGTTGGGTTTTCTCTTATTAATTTTTGATCTAACACTCTTTTTTTTTATTACATTAATTAAGATAGTTAATCTCAATTCATTATTTGGGTTTTTTGATTAAAAATTAACTAAATTAATGATTCCTGACTTATGGAATATTGTAAAAATTAAATTTTATTCAAGATGCAGAGCGGGCCCGTCCTGTGGATGACCATTCTTTTAGGAAATTAATTTGCTCTTTAGCAGTTCTTGATAAAGGAACTAATTCAGAAACTGCCTTTATTAAATCTTTCTCCATAAGCTCTCTATTTTCAGAGAATGAAATATGCATCCCCTCTATTACTGCTTGTTCAAGTTCTGCCCCTGAGAATCCATCTGTTCTGTCGATGATAGTAGATAGAGGAAAACTGTAACTTGGTCTTCTTTTTTTTAGATGCAAATCCAGAATACTTAATCTTTCTTTGGAATTTGGCAAATCAAGAAAAAATATCTCATCAAACCTACCTTTCCTTAATAATTCAGCAGGAAGCTTATCTATAGCATTAGCGGTAGCAATAACAAATACGGCAGATTCTTTTTCAGCCATCCAAGTTAGCAAACTCGCCAAAACCCTCTGACTTGTTCCTCCATCGCTTCTGGCATCGCCACCAAAGCCTTTATCTATTTCATCGATCCACAGAATACACGGAGACATTGCCTCAGCTCTTGAAATTGTTTCTCTAGTTCTTGCTTCGCTTGAACCAACAAGGCTAGAAAACAGTCTCCCAACATCTAAACGGAGTAGCGGCATTGACCAACTCTTAGAAATTGATTTTGCAGTAAGAGATTTCCCTGTTCCTTGCGCTCCGACGAGTAAGACTCCCTTGGGAATAGGTAATCCGTAATCTCTAGCTTCTTTAGAAAAGGCCCTGTATCTTTGTTTAAGCCATACTTTTAAAACATTTAAACCACCAATATCATCTTGACTTGATTTCGCCTCGAAAAATTCTAAAATTTCACTTCTTGCGATTACTTGTTTTTTCTCTTCAAGAATATCTTTAATATCTTCTTTACTTATTTTTCCTCTTTGAGCAAGGGCCTTTGCAGTGACTTGCATTACTTTTGTTTCGGTAAGTCCACTTGAGGCTATAGAAAGTGCGTTTAGGTCTTGTTCCTCAAGATTTGAATTGGTATTAATAGCAATTTTTTTTATTAGATTTTTTAATTCTTTTTGATCAGGTAAAGGGAGATTTACAATTGTCATTAATTCATCCAGCTCTTCTGATGATGGAAATAAATGAGAACTAATAATTAAATTATGGCTAGTTTTCTTAAGCTTTGAAGATAGTTCTTTAATAGTTCTATTGATAGATGGATCATCATAAAATTTGTGGAAATCTTTTAATAATAAAACTGTAGAGACTTCAGAACTTTTTTCTTTAAGCCAATTAAGCACTCCTAACGGATTATTAGAAAATTTACCTTCTTCATTTATTAATCCTTTTATACCGCTAACACAATCCCAGCGAACGAATCTTTTTATATTTAGTCTTTCACAAGATAAATTAACCAGTTTTTCTAATCTTTCCTCTTCTTTGGTCCTGATCCAAATTATTGAGGTTCTTGATTTTATAAGTAATTCTAAATTTCTACACCAAGAATTCATTATGTAAGATTCGGACTATTTTTTACTATTAGGTTCAAAAGGTAATCTTTTATCTGAAATAGTTGAAGCCGAAGTTGTTATTACTTCATTTTTGGCCAATAATTGTTGATCTAGAATTTTTTGTAGATTCTCAGGAAGAGCCTCTTTATTAAGCAGAAAAGTCTGAAATGCTTGAAATATATTAGCAACAACCATGTATAGTAAAACTCCTGCTGGTAGTGGGAAAAACAGAAACATTCCAGTAATCATTACTGGTGTAATTTTGTTTGCTGTTGATTGCTGTGGATTAGCAGGCATCCCTTGACTAGATAGAACTTGAGAAAGAAGGAGGGTTAATCCAAAGGCACCGACTAGTGCTGCAATATCCCAATTAATTGCACCATCTACATAAAACCCAACTTGACCAAGAGCTTTAATAAAAAGGAAACCACTTTTTGCCGCTAGACCGGGTATTTTCGCCTCAATTGTTGCATCACCTGGTTTAATTGCAGTTACTGTTCCGTCTTGAGAAACTTTTAGATTCTCTGAGCCTTTTGAGACCTTCCAAGTAGGGAGAAATTTTGATCCATTGTCGTATTTAGATAAAACTTCTGAATAGCTATTGCCATTAGTTGTTTGTAGGTTTATTTTGATTGATTCTTCAGTTCCTAATTTAGTGCCGTTGGGAATTGTAGCTATTACAGGAAAATGTGATTTTTCCGTTATGAATATAGAGTGTCTTGGAGATTTATAAGGCTTTGGATCTATAGCTGCAATTTGATCCTGTGGGACAACCTTAAGATTTATGTTGTAAGGAACATCAGCGAAAGGAGATCCTCTTAAAGTTGCAAAAAGTGCAAAAAGAACAGGCATTTGTACAATCAAAGGCAAGCAACCTGCAAGTGGACTGCCAAACTCGTTCATCAATTTCCCAAGTTCTTCTTGCTGTTTTTTGGGATCACCTGAAAATTTGGATTTTATTTCTGCTTGTCTTTTTTGCATTACTGGCTGGGCAATTTTCATCCTTCTCGCACTTCTAATGGAACCAGCGCTTAAGGGGAAAAGTGCAATTCTAATAACGACAGTCAATGCAACAATCGCTAAACCATAACTAGGAACTAAACCGTAGAAAAAATCTAGAATCGGGATAAGTAGTTTTTCAGAAATGAACCCTATCACGATATTAAAGAGAGTGTAATTTTGGTTGACATTTTATTTTACAGGAAAAAAAGGTTTTTGTAATTAATTTAGGATTTAGTAGCAAATCCTTCTACTTCTTTGAGATTTGGGATTTGTGATCTTTTGTTTATATTTTCTTCGATAAATTTTTGCTTTTCTCTAAACAAGGGTAATGATTTCATTTCAACCTTTGATCCATCATTTAGAATGAGAACCATATCACCATAAGATCCGAATCCCCTTGGAATAGATCTAATTTCTTCAATATTACTTAATGAGACTTGTGTTTTGTTTTTACCAAACCAACCTCCGTCTATTGAAATTCTTTTGTTTGTAATTTTATATCTCAACCACAATGCTCTAACTATTGCGGCAAAGGTAAATGGTAATCCAAGAATAGTTATACCTGCAAGAAGATTTATAATTAAATCACTTTTTGCTGGCCCACCTTCATAAAAGATTTCTTCATTCATGTTAATCATTTGATTAGACGAGATTTGAACATTAAGTTTTGAAATTCCTCCAAAAGTCTACTTTTATCATTGCAGAAATCCCCAAATTTAAGGTTAACAAGTAACCAATATGGTTTGTGGTTATTAATTTTTTGAATGTTTGTTAATAACCACTCTTGAAGGATTCTTCTTAATTTATTTCTTTCTACAGCTTTTTTTGAAACTTTCTTACTAATAGCAATTGCAACCCTAAATTTATTTGAGGTATTTTTGAGTTTATGGGTTAAGAGGATACCTGGATTAGATCTTGCAACTTTAAATGTCATTAATTTTCCATGATAGGTTATGGAATTTTTATGAATGTAATTAAAGGTCCTATGACCTTTTAAACGCATATCCTTAGGTAAGGCCATATAAAATTGAAGTTATACAGCTATTCTCTCTCTACCTTTTTGTCTTCTGCTTTTGATAACTCTTCTACCTGTATGGGAACGCATTCTTACTCTAAAACCAGATACACGTTTTCTTTTCCTTGAAGTTCCGCCAAAAGTTCTTTTAGTCATTTGTTTAATTGTCTTTATTTAATTTATCATTTAATCGATCACTATAGTCCAGCTTCCTAAATAACTTGAAGATGATTCACCTTTAGGTTGCCCAAACGAATGAAATTGATATAAACCTGATCTTTTTGGATTAAAGATTTTAAAGACAATTGCATAACTGTCTTTGTTAGAAGGAATTGGGCTGTAGGGGTAAATA
>JAOIOX010000035.1 GCA_028140765.1 Prochlorococcus sp. AH-736-N03
ATCAATTCTGCTTGTTCAATAGCATGTTCTATATTTCTAATTTTAATTTCTCTTATTGAGGGATCATCTTTACATGCTTTTTTAGTATTTGCATCTAACATATGTACGAAAAAATCACCTTGAATATAATCTAAATTAAAACTTCATTATGCTACAACCGCAAATTTAATTAAAATAAATTATTATCAAATAAAGAACTTTAACCTTAGCTAACCCTCTCTTCAATTGATCGAGTGGGTTTTTTTTATGGTGTAATATACTCCTAGCATTTACTATTAATTTGGAAGATTCAAAACTTAATCCTGAGGAAAATAATTCAATCGAATCGTCCCCCAATTTGAATGAAGACAATAAAGATCTAAATGAGGGGAATAAAAAAGAAGAAAATGTAAAGGCATTTACAGAATTTCTAGAGAAAGCAAGTAATCAAGATTCTTCAGAAGAAAAAGTAAAACTTGATTCTGGGCAACAAAAAACAAAAATTGACAAGTCACTTTTTAAAAGATTTCTTAATAATGGATTTGACGGCATTTCAACTAATCCAAACTATAAAATGTTGGCATTATTAATAGTCCTTTTAATTAATCTGTCTCTATTTTTTGTAATTGGGAATATGGGTAAAGCGTTTTTAAGAAATGCAGGAATTATGGGTTAAAAATTATTTATTTCTTTTTGGATATTCATCTTTACAATTTTGATTCTTCAAATGAAACTGTGATATTTTCTTGTCAAATTAATATTTAAAAAAAAATTTGGATAATAAAGAGCCAGAAAATCCAGTAGTTTATCTTTCTAATTTAGTCAAGAAATTAGATGTAAAAAACAGAAATGGTTTAGTAGCCTTAGCAATAGTAAACCTTTTAGTGATACTTTTATTTAAATTTTATTTGAAAGGATCTGGATTATTATCTTGAATTTAACTGCTGGTTGTATTATTCAGCATTCTCAAATTGTTTTGCTAATCTAAATGCCTTCTTAATTATTAGAAAGCCACCATATGCTCCTGCCAGTAAGGGTAATACTATTAAAGGGTTAGGGGAATAATCTGAATAATTTTTCACACCCTCAACATATTCATAACCTGAACATTTAAGAAAGATAAAGCTAAAAAATGTGATACTCCAACCAATGATTGATAAAAAGCCACCTTTTTTATCACCTTCGTAGAATCTGTCTAGACCTAAGCCCCAACCTCCTATTAGGAATATTCCTCTAACAACAGAATTTTTTTCTTGATTTCTAAGCATAATAAAAAAATGTTCATTATGAACATAACCTATTTGTATTTAAGATGTGAGAAGTTTTTATTAATTAATCTTTAAAATAAATTTTTAATGGTTTTCTCTATAAATTACAAAATTATTATTCAGTTTTTTAATTAATCATTAGAGATTGAATTTGAATTCAACAAGGAAATTGAAGGCCTTATATAAATAAAAATAGACCCATACATATCCTGCATAATTCTCATTTCATCGTCTAAATATACTATTGAAACCTGGCAATTTGGCGATTCTTTATTCCAAGGTAACTTATTCCATACCTCTTTAACTGGATACCATCTATCCATAAGTAATTCACTAAATAATGGAATCTTATTAAGTCCATCAACTTTGGAAACTTTTGTCTTTTGTAGGTTCATATCAAGAAAATTATTTCTTAAAACTAAATCACTTGCTAGGGTTATTACTCTTCCACCAAAAGTAGGCAATAGTTTGAACCAACCTAAGATAGGAATAGTTGTAAGCCCAAATATTGTAGTGTCAAATGTAGATATAAATTCTTTTTTTTCAAAATCAATCTTTTGAGCAATTCTCCCAATAGTTGATATGCCAAAGGATCCTACTTGCAATTGATGTAATTTAAAAAAAAGATTACTTTTAAATTCATCATTTAATGCCTTTTCAATAGCAAGGAAGAAAGGAGAACTTCGAAATAATTCAACATTAGAAAAAATCAATTCCCACTCTCCAGACAATAATTTTTCTGATATTTCAAAACTAAAGTCTTTAAGAGCACCAATCAATTCATCCATTTCATTAGCTTTTTCCTCATACATAGGAGAAATTAATTTATTTAATCTTTGCCCTCTATCTGTAACAGCAGCTATTTTATATATATTTGACTTTATCTCTCCAATTTCTTTCATAACTCCAATACAAGAAATACTAATTAATCTTAGGAATTTAATTTGATGTTGATGGCAATTTTAATAATGCTGGTAATAAAATCAATTAATATTCTCCCCATCTTTTACCAATATCAAAACCCCATTCAGTGGTTAATTTAATTACTTCATCATGATTCTTGCATTTTGAAAGGGATAACTTTTTACCAGGATTATTTTTTATTAGCTCAGCAATTTGATTAAGTTGCTCTATCTTTTTTAGAAAATTACTTAGATCTTTATCGGACATTTATCTAGGAAGTAAATTTTTGATCATAAGTAAATATGTAATAAAGAACCCAGGCAACACCAATAATAAGAATCGCAATCATTATATTTACTGACCAAACTACTTCTATCATGTAATTTTTTTTATATATTTTTAATATATCCAAAATTTAAATTAAATTAAATTAGCCATTAATAATTTAAATCTAGAACAATACACTACCACTACTGGGTATATAGAATAGTCATAAATAGTTTAAAAATTATGGGAGAAGCTAAGAGAAGGGAAGAGTTAGGTTTACCACCTAGAGAAAAGAAAAAGGAAAAACAAACATCGAAAAATCAACTAAACAAAATTTTAAATAAATATCCTTATTTACCTTTCATTCTAGGTTTTTCTTTACTAGCAATATTAATTATCGATTTAGTTAATTACTACAAATAGATATATAAAAAGGGGATACTTTTAGCGGAAGAGAAGATTATCTTCGCAATTGCGAAATTATTTTTCCATAATAAAAATAAAACTCATGAAACCGATTAACACCTCATGCGCCTTAATTTTAGGGGTACTGACTTTGTTTTCAATATCTAATGCAAATGCAGGTGGCTGCAGTTCTCATACTGAGAAGAAGGCAGAAATTGAATGCTTGTCTGATGATAAAAAATGTATAGAAGCGAAAGAAAAAGAATCACTATACAAAGTTGAGGCCTAAATGTTTGATAATCTTGGAACTGCTCTAGTACAGGCATTAGGCTTCTTTGCTGTTTTTGGTTTTTTTGTATATCAAACCTTATTTGCAGATAGCAAGCCCAAAAATTCAAAATCAAAACCTAAAAAAACAAAGATTTCCGACAAAAAAGAATCAATTAAAAAAGAACCTAAAAAAGGCTTATTTAACAGAAAATCTAAACCTGTTGAAGAGAATTTAACAGTCCAAAAAAAGGGATTATTTGGGAGAAAAAAAGAAGTTATTAAAGAAGAGATTAAACCAAAGAAAAAAGGTTGGTTTAAATAGGTAAAGGTACTTAAACTCTTTTTTGATATCTTTTATACAAAAAATTTTTTTAGTAACTTTATAATTTAAGGAAGATAATATCCAAAATGAACCATAGAGAAATCACAAAAAAATATAGCGAGTTACTTAACAAGGCTGAGTTTGCTACTGGCCGTAAGGAAGTTGTAGGTCTATTAAAAAAAGCTGCCAAATTGAAATCTCAAATTGAAATCAATTATTAGATCTTAAAATTAGTTTAATTCTAAATGTAAAAAATTTTTTTAAATAAGTTTTTACATGAGATAATCTGCATAAATAATTTTTCTTATGAATAAAAAAGGTTATACAACCGAAAGCGGCGGTAGACAAAATGGTTTTGCAATTGAACCAGAAATTAACCCCATATCAGAAGGCGAATCAAAGAAATCCATATTTTTATTTATTGGAATATTATTACCTTTTCTAATAGGCGGTTTTTATTATTTAAGGACTCTGAATATATTCTGATATTTTATAAGCCATTTTTAGCAATATATTCTTCTGAGCTAACTATATCTTGCATTAAGCTCTCTGATGAAGGATTAAATCCATTTTGCTCTAAAAAAGATTTAACCTTTTCAAATTTTTGCTGAATTTTCTTTGTATATGGAGTTGTCATCAAATAATCATCTTTTTCTGTTGAATAGTTCATTTGATTAACGAATTACTTTTATAATTAAATTTTGCAAAATATGCTATCGCTAGTGAAGTTATAAATATTACATAAATAATTTAATAGTAATAAATACTTATAAGTTGTTTGTGTGAAGTCTTTATTTGTTGATTTTTTTAAAGAGTACTTATAGTAACTAGTTCCATTAAATCTCTGGACTGAAGATATTTTTGAAATACTTCAGAATAAAATGCTTTTTTAGCAGCAAATTTTGATTCGAATTCAATTACTAATCCAAGCTGCCCTCCATCCCATTCATTTGAGGTTGATTCTTGCATTAAATCTCTTTTTACTATTACTCCTCCCACAGATTTAATCCAAGGCAATACTGTCCTTATGTATTCCAGAAATAAATCAGCATTTGGAATTGAAATTTTCTTAAGCCAATAGCTCTTTGTCATCAAATCAACATATTCTGGGTAGAATATAGCACATGGAGGTAAGTATTTATCCTTAGCTATATATACTCCAGCGTTTATTAAATGGAAACCGAAAATGATTTATTAAATTTACTTCTTAAATCTCCAAATGCAGAGAGTATTCGTAATATTGCCGAACAACTTGAAATTGATCATAATTTTTCCTTTAGCAAAGATAGAAATGATTTGAAGGGTGTTTGGGAGCTTAGGTGGAGTAGTTCTAGTAGTCCTTTTTTAAAATATTCGCCTTTTATTGATAACCTTCAAATTCTTGATCCCTTAAATTTAAATGGTCTTAATTTACTTAAACCTAGAGGAATAAAATCAATTATTGGTACTGGCATTTTAATAAGACTTAATTACGTAAATGAAAAAAAAATTGGGGTCAAATTTACACATGCTGGTGTTATTGGTCCTAAATTTGGAAAAAAAAATATAAAGGCTATGAAAGAAATAAATAATGAACAATTAGGGTGGTTAGAGATAACTTATTTAAGCAATAAGCTTAGAATCTGTAGAGGTGATAAAGGAACTTTATTTGTTTTAAGAAAAATAAATTCACCGACTTTATTCAAGAATTTCAAGGAATTTATTAAAATCTAATAAAAATAGAAATTAATTCTTTATCCAAATAGTCTTTAATACGAAATAAATTGGTAAATATTTAAATGATTCTTTAGGTATTTCATAACTTAAGAATTTTAGTGCTTCTTCTAACCAGTAACCAATATCAAATCCTAAAAGAATTTTTTCTATAACAAACCAAAATTCTTTATCAAATATAATTCTGAAGTTTAAGTAAACATATTCCCAATGAAAGGTATTCCAATATTGGGTTAAAAATGAGGATAAAATAAGCCATAGTGATATAAAAAGAAAACTTTTAAGAAATTTATAAAATTTTTTCATATACCAGCAACTGTCTTATTTAATTTCAAATATCCCTTATTATTATTTGGATCAAATTTTATTTCCATTAAATATATTCAAAAAGATATAAAAATATTGAGAAAATAGTAAATTTTCGTGGCATTAATAATCTATTCTTCTTTTTTTAGATTCTGTGCCTTTAGATTTTTATTCTTAAGAAAAAATCCTAAAAACAGAAAAGCAGAATATATTAGTAAACTTATGCCAAAAATTAAAACTATCTTTGAAATATCCATAAATGATTTTTTTTTATAAATTACAGCATTTTTTGCAAAGTTTTATCTATGGCAATGATTTTTCATTTATCACGATAACGAACTTCAATTATTAAGCTAATAATATTATTTGAATCATATGCAAGTAGCTTTTGCCTGGAGTCTTTGTCTATCAGTTGGTGTTGTTTTATTATCAATTATTCCATTAACTATAGGGAGAGTTAAAGCGGGATATTCTGTTGAAAATATGTCTGCTCCAAGGGCTTTATTCGATGAATTACCTTCTTTTGGAAAAAGAGCAGTTTGGTGTCATCAAAATTGTTGGGAAAGTATTTCCTTACATGCACCCGCATGTCTTCTTTGTTTGATCACTTTAACTGACTCTAATATTGCAGTAATTGCATCATTGATTCATCCTATTTTTCGTTTTTTATATATTGGTGCATATGTATTTAATATCCCCACAGCTAGAGGTTTAATGTGGGCCTCAGGAATTTTTACAACACTTTTGCTTTACAAAGAGGGCTTAACTAAATTGATATAAATTATTTAAACTATAAACTTTTCTAAATCTTTTAATTGATATTCATTTATTAGTTCCACTTTATTTGATTTTGCAAGTTGATGAGCAGACTTTGTAAAGCCAGATTTTGAGACGATTATTGCATGTGTACCTTTCCAAAATAATTTACCAGCTGAAATTTCCTGAACTGCTTTATTTCCAATAGCTTTTTCATGATCTTTGCATTGTATACATATTCTCAAATCATTTATTGACGCAATTAAGTCAACCCCTTGATCTCCTGTATTAGGGGTTTCTTTTACTTCCCAGCCATTTTGTTTGAGAATTTCCATACAATGATTTTCAAATTTAATACCTTTTTTGTAGTTTCCCTTATTTTTACTTGAGTAGTTTTTTTCTATTAGGTTTAAGCATGATTTCTCTATTTGACTTGCTATGAAAACAAACCAATCTTCAGTCTCGAGCTTTCTAATGGATCCAACTATCTCATCATCAATAGTAGGATTTTCATTACAATACGATCTCCACTTTTCGAAAAATAATTCCATACTTCCAAATTTTTTTAAAATTACTTTTTCCCAGAAGTATGGTATACCCTCTTTAAATCGCTTAGATCCATTAAATATATTTTTCTCAATGGCTTTTTCATCAAGAGGTGGATTGCCAATCCATTTTTTATAATCCTCGTTACCATAAGCATCTATTTCCCTTAATCTGATCCTCTCCTCTAACAAATTGTATTTGTTCTCGTCGATTAAATTATTAATTGTTTGAATAAAGAAATTAGAATTTAAGGCATTATTTAGTTTTAACTTTTTCTTTTTAATTTGATAATCTCTTACAATTATAAAAATTAAAAAAATGATAAAAATAATTAAAATAAAAAAAATTTTCATTAAAGATTTTTATTTTCTATCTAGAAAGTTTTTGTTTTTCTAATAACAAAATTATTTTTTGTTATTACTGAAGATTCATTAACTTCAAACCCATTAATTGCTGATATTTCTCCTTTTATGCCTTCTAATGTTAATTGCTCAATAATGCCTTTTATTACTTCATCCTCGACTAATTTTCTATCAATTCTTTCAGGCGTAATATCTGTAAGCCATTTTGAGGTCTTTTTTTTTACAACCTCTGTAGGGTTTGTTATTTTTAAGTAGATAGCCATTTTTTAAGTCATTCAGTTGAATTATAAGCATTAAATCTTCTTAACTTTTATTATTGTCATTACTTTCCCACTCAAGAAATTGAAAAACAAAAATTGCAAAGATAGAGAAAAATACTATAAACAACCCTAACCATCCTATAAATTTATGCTCTGTAAAAAGATTTGTGAGCATTGATTTTTCTTGATATCTTGATTCCATTTCATATTGATATGAATCAATAACTTGAAATATATTCATAATTAATAAATTAATAAATCGTTCAAATGGCGGATAATAATTTCAGCCGTTTAATTTACTAAAGGCTTCCGATAGGAAATCTGGCCTTTTTTTTATTATAGAAAAATTCAGTTTATTTATTAAGACTAAATTGACTTCAGCAATTGTTGAGATTTCATTTTTCTTGTTGCAAAATTTTGAAATTACATTAATCCTGGGACTTTTATCAATATTGAATTCACTCATGATTGTTATTTTTTCACCAAGAAATAAAGGAGATTTATATTTTATTGAAGTATTGATTAAAGGTAAATCTAAGCCATTTTTAGTAAGTTCGAAATAACTTATACCTACTTCTGAAAGTGCATTTATTCGGCTTTCTTCAAGCCAATTAAAATATTTGCCGTGCCACATTACGCCTGCATGATCTGCATGTTGAGGTAAAACAATTTTTTCTATTTTCCAAACTGGTTTTGATTTCATCTTTTATTTAAAAAATATTTTATTCAATGAAAAAACTTATTTTGATATTGTAGATTAATTTTGTTTATTAACATAAGAATCATCAAAACTATATTTATAAAGTTATGTTTAATCGTAAAAATAGAAGTAGAAAAATGAAGAAGATTTTTCAATGGGAAGAATATTTAAATTGGAAAAATATGTCAAAGGAACAGAAATTAAATTTCAAGAGGGCGTGCTTATTTCCCTTTCTCGTGTATATGGTTTATGTTTTCCTTAATCAGTACTCCTTGGCAATTCTTTTGTTGCTAGGTCTTTATTTTTTAATTAGATTTAAAAATAGAAATAAGTTGGGAAGATAAATATTTTTTGATTTTGATTTATATAGATTTGTTTTAAAATTATCTAGTTTTTCTAAATAAACCTAAAGGCATATAACAATGGTATTAGATAAATTTTTTTTATGAAAAGAATTGTTTTGTTTTTATGTGTATTAGTTTTTTCAATATTTTCTAATACGAATAATTTATTAGCAAAAGAAATTGAAACTAACATTAAAGATAATATTTCTAATGAAATTGAAGAAATTAAGCCTGAAAATAAAAAAAATAATATTTCTAATTCTTCTGTAGAAGATATATTTGGTGATGAACAAACTTTTCCATTCGTTGCAGGTTTAGGGAAAAATGCAGCCCATTGACTTTAAGGTTCTTGATAATATAGAAAAGATTTTTTAGTACTTATGAAAGGTCTTAGGGTCCTAGAACTTTCTGAAGCACTTAATGTTTATAGCGCAGATTTATTAGCTGTTTGTGCAATTCTAAAAATAAAAGCCACATCTAGATTAAGTATGCTTTCATTTGAAGAATGTAAAAAAATAACTGATTACTATGAAAATAACAAATAGAGTTTTTTTTATAAATTATTTAATTTTCAATGTTTTTAATCATTGATACTAAAGTTGAATGAATTTCTTCTTCAGATATTTCATTTTTAAAATTGATAATTGCTGATTGGCCATCGTAATTGATTTTTATATAACTATTATTAATTTCTTCCATATAAGCATTCTCAAATCTTGATATCTTCCCATAATGAATAAGATATTTGTGCACTGAATCCATGTGATCATTGTTCATGTGATCACAAACCCTTTTACTTGTTTCTTTACTAATAATTTTCATTTATAAAATAGATTTGTTTTAAGCTAATCTATTTTTTTCATTGTTCAAAGTTTTAATCATTTTAATTATTAAATTTTTAACTTCATTTTTATCAACAGCTCTAACCAAGTTATTTCTCAAATTTGATGCTCCTTTAAAGTCTTTGCATGTCCATGAGATATGTTTCCTTGCAATTAGCAATCCGTGATCTCCTTTTTCTTTTATTAATTCATCAAGATGCTCAATAATTAAATATAGTTTTTCTTCTGTGTTTGGTTCTTTAAAATTTTTATTTTCTCTAAGTGCATAGTCTATTTCTCCTATTTTCCATGGCGATCCTAAAATTCCTCGTCCAATCATTACACCATCAGCATTTGTTTTTTTTAAACAATTAAGAGCGTCATCTGGATTTTTGATATCTCCATTAGCAATTACTGGAATTTCCAATAACTTTTTAAGTCTCCCGATCATTTCCCAATCTGACTTACCTGAAAAACCCTGTTTTCTAGTTCTTCCATGAAGTGTTATCATCGTTGCTCCCGCATCTTGAAGTTTAAATAAGAAATCCTCTATATTTTCTTCTTTACTATTCCATCCGAGTCGTGTTTTTACTGTTACTGGAACCCTAACAGCTTTTACAACATTTTTGACTAATTCTATAGCAAGTTTTCGGTCTTTAATTAAAGCACTGCCTCCACCTTTCTTTGCAATTTTTTTTACTGGACATCCCATATTTATATCAATTAAGAAAGCTCCAGAATCCTCAGCTTGTTTCGCTGCTTCAGAAACAGCATATGGCCTATTATCAAATATTTGTACTCCAATTGGACCTTCTTCTAAATCTATTTGATTGATTTTTTGCGTTCCAAATCCTTTTTTAAGACTTGTGGCATTTACCATTTCTGTAAAAAGTAAAGAGTTTGGAGCCCATTTACGTACAAGTCGCCTAAAAATGATATCTGTAACTCCTGCTAATGGCGATAGCATGACCTTACTCGTAATTATTCTGTTAACTCCCCTTCCTTTTAGCTTTATATTTGAAGACATATTATCTTAAACTTATTTAATATTTCTTTATTATAAATTCAGATATGTAGCTGATTTTATGTTTTCTATTTATTTCTTAATTTATAATAAGTGCTTTTACTTAAATATGCCTAATTAATTAATTTTTTTGCTAGTTTATGTTGAGTGAAAATTTAAAAAAGGAAATTTTTTTGTTTATATTAGTATCCATTTTTCTCCCAATAATTATTTTTATTACACCTATAAATGTACTAGCTATTCAAGGTAATTTAGATTTATCGAGTGCTCAAACTTCTGTAGGGAAAAGATTTGCTAAAGTTTTCTGTGATGCTAAGAGGGAAGGATTAGATTCTGATTTTGCTAGTGAATATGCTTTAAATAATACATATTTAAAATTTGTGGCCTTTCCAGACGATGACGAATATTTGGATAATTTATGGAATTTCACCTATAATAATATTTTAGATAATTGCGGTGAATTTGTAGATATAAATGATCTAAAAGATCTTGAACTATTTTTTAAAGAAGAAGGTTTAATTGCATCAAATAGAGAACTCTATTTACCAACTTTTGAGAATAATTAGATTAAATTTTTAGCATGTACTAAAATATAAATAGAATATAAAATTTTATGAAACTATTAGGTTTAAATTCACCTGAAATATTCATAATTTTAGTAATTTTGCTTTCAATTTTAGGTCCAAAAAGAATTGAAAAGGGCTTCTTATTGTTTAAAAAACTTTTAAAATTCCTTTTAAGTAATGATGAAGATCAAAGCATAGTAAATTCAGAAGTAAAGACAGAGGAAGCAATAGAAGGTGAAGTTAAAGAAGAACTAGTAGAGTCAGAAGTAAAGACAGAGGAAGCAATAGAAGGTGAAGTTAAAGAAGAATTACTAGAGTCAGAAG
>JAOIOX010000036.1 GCA_028140765.1 Prochlorococcus sp. AH-736-N03
AGATCCCAAACAAATCTTGGAAATTTGTTTTTGGTTTGATGGCTACATATGGATTAAGAAATCATGAAGTATTTTTTTGTGATTTAAGTTCTCTAACTAATTTTGGGGACAAAATTATTAGAGTTTTACCTACAACTAAAACTGGGGAGCATCAAGTTTGGCCATTTCATCCTGAATGGGTGGAAAAGTTCGAATTATCAAAACTTGGTGAAAATCCAGAACTACTCCCAAATATTAAAAGAGACCTTAAAATCACAACCTTGCAGAATATTGGAAAAAAAATTACAGATCAGTTTAAGCGTTACTCTTTACAAATAAAACCTTATGATCTAAGGCATGCTTGGGCAGTGAGAACTATTTTTTATGATTTACCTGATACTGTGGCAGCTAGAATGATGGGACATTCGGTTAGTTTACATACGCAAACTTATCACCACTGGATTACTAAAAGAGATCAACAACAAGCAGTAAATAATGCACTATTAAAAATTAAAAAAGCTAAAAATATTTAAAGATTTATAATCATTTAAATAAAAATTAGATTCATATGCAAGAAAAGCCTTCATCCTCCCAGAAAATATTTAATCTCGATAATCAAGCAAAAAAACTTGGAATGGGAGGAAAACTTTCCCCAGATAGCGATGAGAGGTCATATAAAAAAAGAATGCAACAAAGAAAAGATATTCAAGCCGAAAGACTACAAATTAGAAACACAAAAAAAGGATTATTGATTGTTTTTACAGGAAATGGCAAGGGCAAGACAACTGCATCTTTAGGTATGGCTTTAAGGACAATAGGGCATGGCTATAAAGTGGCAATAATTCAATTTATCAAAGGAGGCTGGACCACTGGAGAAGAAAAAGCCCTTAAAAATTTATCTTCAAATATATCTTGGCATTCATTAGGAGAAGGATTTACTTGGGAAACACAAGACAGAATTAGAGATGAAAAATTAGTTCAAGAAGCATGGCAACTAGCCAAAGAATATATAAAAAACAAATCTTATAAACTTATCATTCTTGATGAAATTAATATCGCTACAAAACTTGGTTATCTTGCACCAGAAGAAATTATCACTTTTTTAAATAGCTTAAATAATAGAAAAAATCATATTGTTTTAACTGGAAGGGGAGCATCTGATTCAATTATCAATTACGCTGATCTAGTTACAGAAATGAAACTAATAAGACATCCTTTTAAAGAACAAGGAATAAAAGCACAAAAGTGTGTTGAATTTTAGTTACAGCAAATTATTAATTAAATTTTCTTTAGGCAGGTTTAGAAATGTTTAAAGACGCAAGCAATATCTGAACAAAAAATAAATTTGGTGCATTTACTTGCTAAGGTCTTAAAAGTACAATTACAGAATGACTTATAAAAGAGTTCTCTTAAAACTTAGTGGTGAAGCACTAATGGGTGAAAAGCCATATGGTATTGATCCTGCTATAGTTCAGTCAATTGCAGAGGATGTTTCAAAAGTAGTCGAAAATAATGTACAACTTGCAATAGTTGTTGGGGGTGGAAATATTTTTCGGGGGCTTAAAGGGTCTGCAGATGGCATGGATAGAGCTACGGCGGATTATGTTGGGATGCTCGCAACAGTAATGAATGCGATTTCACTTCAAGATGGTTTAGAAAGAGTAGGAGTTGCCACCCGAGTGCAAACAGCCATCGAAATGCAGGAAATTGCAGAACCCTATATAAGAAGAAGAGCTATGAGACACCTTGAGAAAGGTAGAGTCGTAGTCTTCGGAGGTGGATGCGGAAATCCATTTTTTACAACTGACACTACAGCAGCTCTTAGGGCAGCAGAGATAAATGCTGAAGTTGTTATGAAGGCTACTAAAGTTGATGGAGTATATAATTGCGATCCTAATAAATTTAAAGATGCAAAAAAATATTCTACTCTTAGTTATCAACAAGTTCTTAGTGATGAAATCGCAGTAATGGATAGTACTGCAATTGCACTATGCAAAGATAACAATATCCCTATTATGGTTTTTGATATATTCAAGAAAGGGAACATCTCCAAAGCTGTTGCTGGGGATCCTATAGGTTCATTAATTAGTTAAAGCTTTTTAAATTTTTTTTATTATGAAAGAAAAAGAAATTCAAGAAAATATGAATAAAAGTATTGAAGCAACCCAAAGAAACTTTAATACAATTAGGACAGGTAGAGCTAATGCTTCATTGTTAGACAGAGTAAGTGTTGAGTACTACGGAGCTGAAACACCAATCAAATCACTTGCCACAATAAGCACTGTTGATTCACAAACAATTTCAATACAACCCTTTGATATTTCATGTTTACAAGCGATAGAGAAATCTATTTCTATGAGTGATTTAGGTATTACTCCAAATAATGATGGGAAAGTTATAAGAATAAATGTTCCTCCTTTAACAGAGGAAAGAAGAAAAGAATTTTGTAAATTAGCCTCTAAATATGCAGAGGAAGGAAAAGTAGCTTTGAGAAATATTAGAAGAGATGCTGTTGATAAAGAAAAAAAAGACGAAAAAGATGGTCTCATTTCTATTGACGAATCGAGAGACAATCAATCTGAAATTCAGAAAATTACTGATAAATATATTGCTTTAATTGAAAATAAATTGTCTGAAAAAGAGAAGGAAATTCTAAAAGTTTGATAGGATTTGACGTTGTAATAATTGGTGGAGGTTTATCAGGATCTTCCACCGCTCTTAACCTATCAAAGAAAGGATATTCAGTTTTAATTATTGAAAAAGAAAAATCCCAAGATTACAAACCATGTGCAGGTGGGATGGCATCTTCAATGCAAAAATTTCTTCCTTTAAATATTGAAGATTGCATAGAATCAAAAATTAAGAATGTTGAATTCAGATGGAAAGCTGCAGATAATGTAACTGCTGATCTGACTGGTGAATCCCCATTTTGGATTGTTAAAAGAGAAAAACTAGATCAATTATTACTTGACGGATCCTTGAGTAATGGAGTTCAGTTAATGAGACAATTATTAATACAAAAAATCATAAAAAAAAATGATAAATGGGAAATTACTTGCAATAACAAAATAAAATATATTACAGAATTTCTTGTAATTGCAGATGGGTCTCAATCGAAATGGGCGAGTTATTTAAATTTAGGGCCAAAAAAACCGAAATTTGCTAACACAATCTCATTAAGATTGAGAGGGTTAGGTGAAATACCTAGAGATGCAGTTAGATTTGAGTTTGGATTTATAAAATTTGGTTTTGCATGGGCATTTCCCTTAAGAGAAAGCTTAAATATAGGTTTAGGTACTTTTATAAATAATGGTCTCTTAGAAAATCAGGCTATAAATAAACAAGTTATCAGAAGCTTCGGTTTTGATGACTTTCCTCATAAAACAATTAGTAAGAAACTGAGAATATGGAATGGCTTCCACTCAATTAATGGTGACAAAGTATTAGCGGTTGGAGATGCAGCATCTCTATGTGATCCTTTTTTAGCTGAAGGAATTAGACCTTCTTTAATTAGCAGTTTTTATGCTGCAGAATACATAGATCAGTGCCTATCAGGAAAAGTAGATGATTTAAATCTTTATACGAAAAAAATTAACGACATTTGGGGGAAATCAATGGCTTGGGGAAGGAGAATAGCCCAAGTATTTTATAGATTTCCTAGAACTGGATACCAATTAGGTGTCAAAAGAAAAACAGCTCCTAAACGTATTGCTCAAATATTATCAGGAGAAATGAGTTATGAAGATATTGCAAAAAGAGTAATTAGAAGACTTTTAACAAAAAGTGGAACTTAATTCTTTTTCAATTCAAACTTAAATTTAGTTAGCAGAAATCAATTTATGATTTTTAATCTCTGAATATCTCTTAAGTAACAGCTCTTCCAATTCTTCTATAGCCTTACTGAATCCAGTGATACCTTCACTAAGTTTTTCACTTGCCATTTGATCTTCTAACATACTTAATCTGAAATCTTTTTCTTCAAATTCGTAATCAATAGAATTATTTATTTGGGTACTTACATCTAATTTTCTAACTAACTCTCCTTTTTCTTTTTCAAGTTCTTCAAGAAATTTTGGTGCGATTGTTAAAAGATCGCAACCTGCTAATTCTTTTATTTCATCAAGATTTCTAAAACTCGCTCCCATCACTTCTGTCTTGAATCCCTTTTCTTTAAAGTACTTGTATATTTCTGTAACGGAAATAACACCAGGGTCTTCAGCACCAACAAAACTAGTTTTACCAGTTTTTGCTTTATGCCAATCCAATATGCGGCCAACGAAGGGTGAAATTAGAGTTATCTTTGCATTTGCACAAGTTACAGCTTGGCAAAAGTTAAAAAGTAAAGTTAAGTTGCACTTAATACCCTCTTTTTCCAAAATTTCAGCTGCCTTAATTCCCTCCCAAGTTGCAGCAATCTTAATCAAAATTCTTTCCTTTTCAATTCCAAAATTTTTGTAAAGATTGATCAATTTTCTCGCTTTTTCTACTGTGGCTTCGGTGTCGAAGCTCAGTCTTGCATCAACTTCTGTAGATACGCGCCCTGAAATAATTTTTAATATTTCTTTTCCAAAAAATACTGAAACTTGATCGACAGTTTCTTTGATTAATTCAATTTCGGAAAATCCTTGGGGCAATGCATTTTCTGAATTTTCTAAAGCTTTATCAATTAATTTCACATAATCAGGATTCTTAGCAGCAGCAAGTATTAGCGATGGATTGGTGGTGGCGTCCCTTGGTTGAAATTTTTTTATCGAATCTAAATCTCCAGTATCAGCAACAACAACGGTCATTGAGGACAATTGTTCTAAAATTGATTTCATATCTAAATAATCATATTTATATACATAAACTAGCTTTTATTCCAGATGAAATCATCAGATAATGAACTAATTATTTATAAAATTGGAAAATTTTAGGGTTTTTTAACAATCATTCCTTGATCTTTAATCTCAGGAGGTATTTTTTCAACCACTATCAAACTCTCGATAATTTCTTTCGCAACTGGTACGGCAACAGTTGAACCATATGCATATGATTTAGATGGCTCATCAACGACTACAAGGACAACATATTTTGGATCATTAACTGGTAAGGTCGCAACAAAACTACAAACTTTTTTGCTTGTATAGGAACCATTTAACGCTTTTTGAGAAGTGCCCGTTTTACCTGCTATCCTATATCCTTCGATTTTCACTCCAGATCCACTACCTTTATCAACCACGCTCTCCATCCATTCAAGAACAGTTTTAGAAACCTCGTATGAAAAAAATTGTTTTTTTGGATTTTTATTAAATCTTTCTTTGAAGGTTGAAGTTACATGAGGAGTCACTTCAAAACCTCCATTTGCTAAAGCCGCATGAAGTTGAACCAATTTAAGTGGAGAAATAGAGAAACCTTTACCAAAAGAAGTTACGGCAGGCTCAATTGATTGATTTACAAATAAATCTTTTCTCTTTAGTTGGCCAGCACTTGATTCAAATAAGTCAGTCTCTAAATTATTATTTATACCTAAATTTTTTAGCCAATCCCAATAAATTTTGGGGTCTAAATTTTGCATTATTTTTACCATCCCAACATTACTTGAAACCTGCAAAACTTTTGGATAATCAATGTATCCATTACCTTTTTTATCCCAATTAGAGAGTGTCCATCCTCCAACATTAATCTTTCCAATATCTTCAACAAATCCATCTTTCTGGATCACTTTTTCTTCTAAAGCTAAGGCAAGATTAATAGGTTTAAAAGTTGAACCAGGCTCAAATAAATCTTGAGAATACCAACCCCTAAAGAGTTCAGAGTCATACTCCCAAAATTTATTTGGATCATACGACGGGACTGTAACCAAGGAGAGAATTCTACCATTATTAACATCCATAACTATGGCAAATCCCTTCTTTGCTTTCCATTTACTTACTTGCTTTGATAATGCATTGAATGACGCTTTCTGTAATTTTGAATCTATAGTTAGGCCTAAACTTTTGTAATCAGAAATAAAATCACCAGGGGCTGAATTATCCGGTAGAGGAGTTCCATCTCCTCCTCTTTTTATTATTTTACTTTTATTAAAAACTTTAATTTGATTATCTAAATGAAGCTCTAATCCTGCTGAAGCTATATTCTCATCATTAACAAAACCTACAAGGTTAGAGAAAAGCTCCCCTTGTGGATAATATCTCTGTGAATATTTAAACAAATCAATTCCGCTTATTCTAAGGTTCTTAATCTTTTCTGCCTTTTCTTGGGAAATTTTATCCAAAAGCTTGATACCACTTATTTTATTATCAAATTTTCTCAAAAGTATTTCATCATCAATATCCAATATATCTGACAATTTTTCTGTGACTTCTTCAATACTACGAACTTTGTTAATTGAATCACCAGGAAAATTAAAATATTTTGGATGGGCCCATAATTTATAGAGCGGTTTATCGTAAGCAATTAGTCTATTGTTTCTATCAACAATCGATCGCCTTTTTTTTAAGGAGTTAGTTTTAGAAGACTGAATTAATCTAGCTTTTCTTTGCAATTCAGAAGCGTTAAAGACTTGCAATTTTACCAACCTCCCAAACAAACAAAATATTAATATTAAGCTAAAAACATAGAGAAATTTAGATCTTTTTTGATCAAGTGGTACTAGACGAACAATTTTTTTGTATTTTTTCATTAATATCCCCGTTCATATTTGCTATCACTAACACCTTCAATGAAACTACTTAAATTTTTCTTAAATAAACTTTCTTTTTTTTCTTCAAGTTTCTCTAGATAGATTAAATCTTCAGGTTTAGTCTTTCTATAAATATTGAGAGACTCAAGTTTACTAATATAAAATTCCTCAATTTTAGAAATATAGTCAATGAGATTATTATTAATAGTTCTTGTTTTAGATAAGGTTCTAAATGTATTTGACCATTTTCTTTGACTATCAAAAGATAAGAACAATAAGGTGAAAATTAATACCAAAAGAGAAATATTAATGGTATCAAAAATTTGATGTAGTAATTTGATATTAAGTATGGATATTTTTTCGGAGTTTTTTTTACTTTCACATAAAACTTTCTTTTTTAAAATTATGTTGATTCCCATAGGGTTTCATCTATTAATTACTTTTAATAAAGAAGTATTATTAATTAAATAAACATCTATTTGTTTGATTCGCAAGTAAAAAATTAAATTCTTTATGTCCTCAATAAGAACAAATTAAAGAAAGTCAATCCATTCCATAAAGAATGCATAATTACTGATGAGAATAAACTCCCTGAAGCAATCCTTGTAATGCCTAATCCAATCCCTAGAATAAATAATGGCGGCATTTCTCCCAAACTTAAATGAGCTAATGCAAAGATAAAAGCTGAAATTATAATTCCCGAAATTACTCCAAAATTTCTTGAGAGAGTTGGTAGTAAAATGCCGCGAAATATAATCTCCTCAAATAGAGGAGCTAGTAGAGTTGTTGTTACAAATAATAGAAAAAATGATAAGTAATTATTATTATTAAGAACAATTTCCAGCAAAGGGTTACTACCATTTTGATTATCGATCAGACTATTCATAATTAGAGAGATCAATAAAACAAAAGGAACAATTGTTAACCAACCTTTAATACCCTGAATAATTGCATATTTAATGGGCAAGAAATTGAACTGTAAATAATCTTTTTTAAAAGTAAATTCACCATTCAAAGATTTTATTTGATAATAAACTATCCCTAATGGAGGAATTGCCATAAAAAGATATCCAAAGAAAATCTTCAAAGATTGAGATAATTCATTAGAGATATTTTTAGAGAAAAGTTCAACCAAACTGATTGAAAACAAAGGTGATACCACTTCTCCTAAAACAACAAATCCACCTGCAATTAATAAAACCATATCTATTAATTCTAAATCTAAGTATTTAATTTCTTTCCAACCAAACTTTTTCGAGGATATGGTTGTCCATAATATTTTAAAAGCCATAATAGAGCCAACAAGTATTGTTAAAAGTGGTATTAGTCTTATGGCTAATATCTTTAAAAACATTTTGCTTGAAAATGATTTTGTTATTAATGCACTATCGTCAAAATCAAATTTCCGGCTTAAAAGGTGATATAAAAATCTATCACCTTTAAATAAATCAAATTTATCAGTACTTGGTTTATATGAATTATTATTAGATTTTTTTTCTATCTCATAAATCAGAAATTTAAAGTTTTTATTTTCAAAATCTTTGGATATATTTTTATAGATTAAAGGATCATTTGATTCTGAAGTAATTATTCGAATTAATTTATTTCTTTCTGTTAGCTCTTCAAATGAGACATAAGAGAGTGATTTATTTATTAGATCAACAGGATCGTTAATGATAAAAAATTTTTTAAGATTTACAGGTATTGATTGGAGAGATAATTCAGCAATTTCTTGCTCTTTTTGACTAATATCAAACGTGACAGATGGTCTACTTAAACTATCTCTTAAGCCTTGTTGCCATACAAAAAAAGTTATGACTATAGAAATAAAAGCTAAAGTGAATTTTGACTTAGAAATATTTTTAAAGATCATAAATAAATTATATTATTGAAAACTATACTTAGTTATCATTGAAGTTCCTTATATTTTGTATCTATTTTAATCACGCCATGAGATGATTAAATTATCTTAATATTCAAATTTATATAATGGCCATACGATTGGTTTTAGTTAGGCATGGACTAAGCAGTTTCAATGCAAAAGGATTAATTCAAGGAAGAACAGACGATTCATTATTAACTGATGAAGGATACGAACAAGCCCGAAAAGCAGGTAAAGCATTATCAAAAATAAACTTCGATAAAATCTATTCCTCTCCGCTTGTAAGAGCGGCAGAGACTGCAAAAACAATTAAAAAGACCTTCAATAAAGAACAAGATATTGTATTCGATGATAATTTGCTAGAGGTAGATCTTAGTGAATGGTCTGGTCTAAAAATTGATGAAATAAAAAAGAAATTTCCAGAAATTTACCCTATATGGAAAAGTGATCCAGAAAATCTAATCTTGAAAAGAAAAGACAATAAAACTTATAAACCAATTCAAGAGTTATTTTTTCAAGCAACAAATTTTGTAGAAGATATTTTAAAAATTTATCTAGACAAAGATGATGCAAATATTTTAGTTGTAGGACATAATGCGATTCTAAGATGTTTAATACTCTCGTTATTAGGAAAGCCTAAGCAAGGTTTTAGGAAAATAAGATTAGAAAATGCCTCTTTATCTATACTCAATATTTCAAGGGAAGATAACTCTTTTAAGACCCAAATTGAATGCTTAAATCAAACTTCCCATCTGAATAAAAATATTCCGAATCAAATTGGAGATTCCAGAATATTTTTAATAAGGCATGGTGAAACTAACTGGAACAAAGAAGGTAGATTTCAAGGCCAAATTGATATTCCTTTAAATGAAAACGGGAAAGACCAAGCTAGAAAGACTTTTGAATATTTGAGAAATATTTCTTTCAATAAGGCATTTTCAAGTTCAATGGATAGACCTTATGAGACTGCACAAATAATCCTTCAAAATAGAAAAGATTTAAAAATAGAAAGAATAGATTCACTTGTAGAAATTAGTCATGGATTATGGGAGGGTAAACTGGAAGCAGAAATCAGAGAACAGTGGCCTGTTTTATTAAAAAATTGGCATGATAAACCTGAAGAAGTAATAATGCCTGAAGGTGAATCTATAAAAGATGTATCAGAAAGATCAGTAGAAGCTTTTGACAAGATTTGTTCATCTCAAAATGATAATGATCTTAGCCTTCTGGTTGCTCATGATGCAGTCAATAAAACTCTAATTTGCAAAATCCTTGGGATTAATTATTCAAATATTTGGATGATAAAACAGGGTAATGGCGGCATAACTATAATTGACCTTTTTAATGATAAGAATAAGCCCCCTGTGATTAGCGCTCTTAACATTACAACACACTTAGGGGGAATACTTGATTCAACTGCTTCAGGAGCACTTTAAAATTAGCCTTGTTAGAAATTTATTTTGATGAAGTAAGAGTCAGAAAAAAGGCTTTATTTACTGAAAAAGCCAACTTGACTAAGAGGCCAAAATCTGAAATATGCTTTACCAATTATCTCTTTTTTATGAAGAAATTTACTTCCAGGCCAATATCTTCCATCCCAGCTATTTGCCCTATTATCACCTAAAACTAAAAAATGATCTTCTGGCACTTTTATATTTTCAAATTCACCACATTTATTAAAGAGGGATAATGAGCACTTATAAGAGACATAGGGTTCAGGAATTAATTTATTATTTATTATTAATTCACCATTAGAGTTTACACTTACAATTTCTCCTGGAATTGCTACTACTCTTTTAATATAAGCATCACAAGCTTGATCCCTCAAACCAGGAATAAACGACATTGGAGGAAAACTCATAAAAAAACAATATCTTTTTTTTGGTAAAGGCTTAGATCTTGATGAAATTAATTTTTTGTCAAACGAGTAAGGTGAGTTAAAAACAACAATATCTCCTCTTTTTGGTAAAGCGTTTCTTAGCGAAAATTTTTCAATAATTAACCTATCATTTATTTGTAATTCTGGGAGCATTGAACCAGAGGGGATATAACGTGGTTCTGCAAAAAATGATCTACAAGAAGAAACAAAAAAAGTTAATAGAATTAGTAGA
>JAOIOX010000037.1 GCA_028140765.1 Prochlorococcus sp. AH-736-N03
TGATTAATCTACTACCCATTTTATTCCAATTATTTCCTAATTCTTGAAGCGAATTTCCTAGAAACCAAGCTCTTGAACTTGCATTGAAATCGTGTGGATAATTTTTATCAAATATGTAAGTTGAAGTAATAGCATTTGATATTGAAAATGCTTTGATTAAAGCTTGATTGTCAAATATTCTTAAATCCTTTCTATGCCAAAAAAGTATTCTAGGTTTATTCATAATTTATCTAAAAATTGTTTAGCTCTAAACCAAGCTGTCACAGTTTTTGCGTCAAGAATCTCATCCCCACTAGAAATAATATTATCTAGTTCGTTGGGATCTAAAATTAATACTTCTATATCTTCATCTAAATCTCCTTTAACATCGAAATTTAGTTTGCTCAAATCACGCGCTAAAAATAAATAAATTTCTTCATTTGCATAACCAGGAGCAGGGACAAGAGTTCCTAGTTCATTCCATTTGTTTGCACTAAATCCAGTTTCTTCTTGTATTTCTCTTTTAATTGAATTAATAGGTGTTTCACCTATTTCTAATGTGCCTGCTGGAAATTCTAATAAATACCTTGAAACAGCAAATCTATATTGCCTAAGGATGATAACTTTATTGTCTTTTGTAATAGGTACTGCTAACGCTGCCCCAGGATGCTTAATGTATCCATATTCACCTTCGTGTCCATTTGGGAGCTCAATTCTATTTATTTCGAAACTAAATTTTTTTGACTTTAACTCAGATATTTTTTCTTTAAAAATGGATCTTTTTAAAAAGTTTGTATTACCCATGAATTTTAAATAAAAACAGCCTAACAGTTATTTTTTTTTTTTGTAAATCAATAAATAGACCATTTTGGGTCATGAAACTTTGTGATTTTTTGGCTTCTACTTAAGATTTCAGAAAGTGGTGTAATAACGAAATTCCTATTCATGAATCTAGGGTGAGGTAATGTTAATTCCTCGTCAACTGTATTAAAATTTTCCCACCAAAGAATATCTAAATCGAGACATCTTGATAGCCATTTCTTACCTTTTGGCGTCTCTTCTCGTCCGAAAAATCTCTCTAACTTTTTTAGCTCTTTTAAAAGTAGTTTCGCGTTTTTATTTGATGGTTTAGGGAAAGAATTACTTTTTATAAGTAATAGAGTATTTAAATAATTTGGCTGCTCATTATCAACACCATGAGGTAATGTTTCATAAATTGAAGACCAAAAAAAGTTTGCATGAAATTTGCTTTTCTCTTCTTTTTTTTCGTTGGAACCATCTCCCCACTCATTTATTAATTCCTCTATTTTTGGTTTGCAAATTAATAGTGACTCAAGAGGACTTCCGAATTTACTGTCAATATTTGCCCCGAGGGATATACATAGTCCATTTTTGATATTAAGATTTGATAATTCCACTACAAAAAACAAAGTTATTGGATAAATTCTATATCAGGCATTTTTAAAGTGATTTTGAACCCCGAGTTAAAAGAAAAAGGAGAAATAAAAGATTTAATGAAGTCAAAGGATTCTTTTAGAGCTTTCCCTTTGGCCGCAATTACAGGTCATAGCTTATTGAAGTTATCTTTACTTTTGGCAGCAGTTGATCCAAGTTTAGGGGGAGTAATTATTGCTGGCGGAAGAGGTACTGGTAAGTCAGTTTTGGCAAGAGGTTTACATACTTTACTTCCTCCCATAGAGGTATTAGATAATGAATTAATACTGGAAAAGCTAACTGAGAAAAATAATGGAACTACATTGAGACCTATTGGTAGGAACCTAGATCCAGATAAACCAGAGGAATGGGATATTAGTACTAATAAATTATTGGACGAAGTAATTGGAAGTGATTATTTGAATCACATTGAAGAAATTCCGAAAAAAGTAAGAGAGGCTCCATTTATTCAAGTTCCTATTGGCATAACTGAAGACAGACTTGTTGGATCAATTGACGTCGCTGCCTCATTAAGTACGGGGGAACAAGTTTTTCAACCTGGAATTTTAGCAGAGGCTCATAGAGGTGTCCTTTATGTAGACGATATAAATTTATTGGATGATGGTATTGTGAATTTAATTCTTGAAGCTACAGGAAGAGAGAAAAATAATATTGAAAGAGATGGTTTAAGCCTCTCTCATCCTTGTAAGTCACTTTTAATAGCAACTTATAATCCTGAAGAAGGTGCTCTTAGAGATCATGTTTTAGATCGGTTTGCCATCGTGCTTTCCGCAGATCAATCTATTGATTATGCTCAAAGAGTTGAGATTACAAAATCTGTTTTATCGCACGCAGAAAATAATATTAAATTTTCAGAAAAATGGTCTGAAGAATCTGATAACTTATCCACTCAATTAATTTTGGCAAGGCAATGGTTAAAGGATATCAAGATAACAAAAGAGCAAGTAACCTATTTAGTGAATGAAGCTCTTAGAGGAGGAGTTGAAGGGCATAGGTCAGAATTATTTGCAGTAAAAGTAGCAAAGGCTAATGCAGCTCTTCGAGGCGACGAGAATGTAAATTCTGAAGACCTAAAAGTCGCAGTTAGGTTAGTTATTCTCCCACGAGCAATGCAAGTTCCTCCAGAAGATGATGATATTCAACCTCCCCCTCCAGAAGATCAGAGTCCCCCACCTCCACCTCAATCAAATAATGAAGAGTCTGAACCTGAGGCTAATGAAAGTGATAATGAACAAGACCAAGAACAAGAAGAAGATAATTCTGATGGAGAAGAAGAATCTACTCCCGAAATACCTGAAGAATTCATATTAGATCCTGAGGCATGTATGGTTGATCCTGATTTATTGCTTTTTTCATCAGCTAAAGCAAAAGCTGGAAATAGTGGAAGTAGATCAGTGATATTCAGTGATAATAGAGGAAGGTATGTGAAACCTATAATTCCAAGAGGTAAAGTAAAAAGAATTGCGGTAGATGCGACTTTGCGAGCTGCAGCTCCTTATCAAAAATCGAGAAGATCAAGGAACCCTAATAAATCAATAGTTATTGAAGAAAATGATTTTAGGGCTAAGCTTCTTCAAAAAAAGGCGGGTGCTTTAGTCATTTTTCTTGTTGATGCTAGTGGTTCTATGGCTCTTAATAGAATGCAAAGTGCTAAAGGTGCAGTTATCAGACTTTTGACCGAGGCATATGAGAATAGAGATGAAGTTGCCCTAATTCCCTTTAGAGGTAATCAGGCAGAAGTTCTTTTGCCTCCAACAAGATCAATAACTGCAGCGAAAAGAAGGCTAGAAACAATGCCTTGCGGAGGCGGCTCGCCTTTAGCTCATGGACTAACGCAATCAGCAAAAGTAGCAAAAAATGCTCTTTCTACTGGAGATATAGGTCAAGTTATTGTTGTTGGAATTACAGATGGAAGAGGAAATGTTCCATTAGGATTATCTTTAGGACAAAATGAGATTGAGGGAAAAGATAAAGAAAATGAAAATGTCAATTTAAAACAGGAGGTACTAGATATCGCTGCAAAATATCCCATGCTTGGGATAAAACTCTTAGTAATTGACACAGAGAGAAAATTTATAGCAAGTGGATTTGGTAAAGAGTTGGCAGAGGCTGCTCAAGGGAAATACGTCCAATTGCCAAAAGCTACAGATAAAGCAATCGCAGCTATGGCTTTAAATGCTATCAATGAATTCTAAATATTTCTTATGGATAAATTTCGTTAAGGAATTTTGAAAGTCCAATCGTTAAATCCCTTATAGATTTAGTTAATTCTTTATCTTGTGTTAATTTTTCAAAATCATCGCTCATATCATCTATTTTGGTTGAGATAGACCTAGCAGCACTGATTGTCAATTTAATGTCATTAAGGGTTTCTTTATCATCAATAGAAGACAAAATGTTATTTAAATGATCAGCAGCAATTGCAATTTTTTTTATCAGAGGTTCAACTCTTTGTAGTTCTTGTTTCGATAAATAAATTAATTCATCAAGATTTCCTTGTGTTCTGTCAAACTTGTCAATTGAGTTGACGATGTTTTCAATTAAGTTTTCTTGATTTGTGTCTTTTAAAAGTTGACTTATTTTATTAGTTATATTTGAGAGACTTGATAGTTGTTTTCCTGAGATAGTGTCTCCCTGACAAATAATTAATTTGCTATCGCATTTTTCGGATATAGGTTTTGCTAAGTTTTTAGGAATTGTCTTTTCACTAGTTTCTAAAGCAACTTGTACATCTCCTCCAAGAAAAGAATTTGTAACCACCCTTGCAAAAGCAGGCCTTGGAAGAATAATTTCAGGATTATTTAAGACTATTTTTGCTTTAATTGATTCATTAGTGAACAAGATATCTTCTATCGATCCAACTAAGATTCCTCTGTAAGTAACTGGAGACTTTTTTGATAAACCGCTTGCGTTATTGAATTCAGCAAAGAGGTACCAATTTTTTGAGGATAATCTCACTCCTCTTAGCCAAAAAGAAAAAAATGTGAATATTAAAATTCCTCCTAATAAGGAAAAACCAACTATTGAATCTCGTAAGCTTCTACGCATAATTTCTAAATGTCTTTGGGTTGCATTGGACCATCAAGTTTGCCATTCCTAAATTGAAATACATAGGGGTCTTTACTCTTTTTAAATTCGTCAATTGAGCCTGCCCATCTGAATTTACCTCCATAAAGCATTAAAACTTTATCTGAAGTTCTTTCTATAGTACTAAGAACATGGCTAACCACAATAGATGATCCGCTAGCTTTATGATTTGTCTTATTAATTAAATCTTCAATTCTTGAAGAGGCAATGGGATCAAGTCCGGCAGTTGGTTCATCAAAAAGTAATAAAGGTTTAGATTTTGCATTAAGAGTTTGATCAGTAATTAATGCTCTCGCAAAACTTACTCTTTTTTGCATTCCTCCACTTAATTCATTTGGAAGTTTATTCTCCACATTAAATAATCCCACTTCTGCTAGGCATTCACGTACTATTTCATGAATTGACTTTTTTGATAGGTTTTTATTTCTCTTGAGGAGAAAACCTACATTTTCTTCAATGGTTAGAGATCCCAATAAAGCCGGGTTCTGAAAAACTAGTCTTACATCAGGAGGATTATTTTGATCTAATCTCAAATATGTTTGCTTCTCACCAAATATTCTTAATTCTCCTTTGGTAGGTAAAATTAATCCTGCTAATATTTTTAATATGGTAGATTTACCAGAACCTGAGGGGCCAACAATAGCTAATTTCTCTCCATCGTTAAGTTCAAAATTTATTTGATTAAGCACATTAACTTCCCCCCAGCTTATTGAGAGGTTTTTTGTTTCAACTGCATACTTTGATTTTTTCAAAACTTATATAAAAACATCTATATATTTCATTCTGCCTATTTTTAGAAATAAAAAAAGGATGTATGAATTTGATTTATAATGATTTTATATGGTTTTTAAATTTGAGAAAAATAATTTAAGAGGTTTTTTTTAATGAATAAGCGTAAAAAAAAGGTAAGAAGGTACTATAAAGACCTTAGAAAGACTAATTTTGTATTGTTAAACAAAATTTTAAGAATTTTGAGTTGGCTTTTACCTGGATTGGTAATAAAAAGATGGATGCTTACATCTGCTATAGGATTTTTAACTACATTATTAGGCTTGGTAATTTGGACAAATTTAAGACCGCTCTATTGGCTTATTGAAATCTTTTTTGGGGTAATAACAGGTTTAACAAAAATTTTGCCTGTTTCATTAATGGGACCATTGATAGTTGTTATTGGATTACTATTAATCGGGATTGGACAAAATAGAAGTATTAATTCAATTCAAAAAGCGCTTGTTCCAGAAAAAAATACATTTTTAGTTGATGCATTAAGAGTTAAAAGTAAATTAAATAGAGGTCCAAACATAGTTGCAATTGGCGGAGGAACAGGTTTATCTACTTTACTGAAAGGCTTAAAAAATTACAGTAGTAATATTACAGCGATCGTCACTGTATCCGATGATGGTGGAAGTAGTGGAATTCTAAGAAAACAATTAGGTGTGCAACCCCCAGGAGATATTAGAAATTGTTTGGCAGCTTTATCAAACGAGGAACCTACTTTAACTAGATTATTTCAGTACAGATTTTCAGGGGGAAGTGGTCTGGAAGGGCATAGTTTTGGAAATCTATTCTTGTCAGCTTTAACAACAATTACGGGCAGTTTAGAAAAAGCTGTTCAAGCTTCTAGTAAGGTTTTGGCGGTACAAGGTCAAGTTTTACCTGCAACTAATACTGATGTCATGCTATGGGCCGAATTAGAAGATGGTGAAAAAATTTTTGGTGAAAGCAAGATCAGTAAATCTAAAAAATTAATTTCGAGGATTGGTTACCTACCAGAAAATCCTTCAGCTCTTCCAAGTGCGCTTGAATCTATAAAAGAAGCTGATTTAATTGTTCTTGGTCCAGGTAGTCTATACACCTCTTTATTGCCTAATCTTTTAGTACCAGAGATAGTGGATGCCTTATTGCAAAGTAATGCTCCTAAAATTTATATAAGTAATTTGATGACTCAGCCTGGAGAAACAGATGGACTTGATGTCTATCAACATATCAAAGCAATAGAAAAACAACTATCAAATTTTGGAGTTAATGCTCGAATTTTTAACTCAATCTTATCTCAGATTCAATTTGAAAAGTCACCCTTAGTAGACTATTACGAAAGTAGAGGAGCAGAGCCTGTCCAATGTAATAAAGAAAAATTATTATCTGAGGGTTACTATGTTTTGCAAGCACCGTTATATTCAAAAAGAATAACTCCAACTCTTAGACATGATCCAAGGAGACTAGCAAGAGCAGTTATGTTTATTTATCGCAAATTAAAAAAATTAAACTAGTAGGCATCTTGAAGTTCATAGAAATCTGGCTGAATATAATCTTTTCGTAATGGCCATCCTCTCCAATCTTCAGGCATTAATAGCCTTTTGGGATTGGGATGATCAATAAAATTTATTCCATACATGTCAAAAGTTTCTCTTTCTTGCCAATCACTTCCTTTAAAAATTTTATACAAACTAGGGATTGATAAATCAGAATCTCTTTTTAAGAAAACTTTTAATCTGACTTCCTTTATTTTTTCAATTTTTTGAAAATCATCAACAATTATAAAATGGTAGAAACTAACAAGATTTTTGCCTGGTCCCTCATCATATCCTCCTTGACATTGGAGATAGTTGAAACCGTAATTTCTTAAGAGAGATACTGCTTCATATAATTTGTTAGGTTCTACAGATATGTTTTCAATTCCTAGGTGATCATCAGGTAAAGATTGATTTGGAATTCCATCTTTAGATAAAGATTGGCTTATAAAGCCTTCTTTTTCTATTGAGGTATCTGAGGATTTGGCTAAACCGTCTTTTTCCATTAATTTTCTAAAGTATCAATAATTTTAGCTTTTTCGTTCCCCTCAGGTAGTTCAGTTATTTTTTCTTTTTTGGAGGAGGGTATTACGTTAGATGCAGTTTTGTTTAGATATTCACCTGTATTTTCTGAGAAAACGATATTCATTTCATGATCAGATGTTATGTATCTGTGGGTTTGTTCAGTTTTTGTACGCTCTAATATTGATTCGTTACCAACTTTTTTTCTTAATTTGATTACGGCATCAAAAATTGCTTCTGGTCTTGGTGGGCATCCTGGAAGGTATAAATCAACAGGAATTAATTTATCAACACCTCTTACAGCAGTTGTAGAATCTGCACTGAACATCCCCCCTGTGATTGTGCAAGCACCCATTGCAATTACATATTTTGGTTCAGGCATTTGTTCATAGAGTCTCACTAGTGCTGGTGCCATCTTCATAGTTACTGTTCCTGCAACTATTAGCAAATCTGCTTGCCTTGGCGAACTTCTAGGTACTAATCCAAATCTATCGAAATCAAATCTAGATCCGATTAAGGCAGCAAATTCTATAAAACAACAAGCTGTTCCGTACAGGAGAGGCCAAAGACTGCTTAGTCTAGCCCAATTATGAAGATCGTCTAAGCTTGTCAATATAATATTTTCGCTTAAATCTGTAGTAACTTGGGGTGCACCAAGAGGATTACAAGTCCCTTCTCGAATTTCTCTTATTGCTTTTGGGGATAAATGTGGGTTCAATTTTTTAACTCCATTCTAAAGCACCTTTTCTCCATGCGTATGCCAGGGCAATAACAAGTATTGCAATGAAGATTAAAGCCTCAATAAAAGCTAATAAGCCTAATCTATTGAAGGCTACAGCCCAAGGATAAAGGAATACTGTCTCAACATCAAATATAACGAAAACCAAGGCAAACATGTAATAACGAATATTAAATTGAATCCATGCTCCTCCAATAGGCTCCATTCCAGATTCATATGTAAGTTTTCTTTCCCCTGTTCTGCCTTTAGGGGCAACAATGAGATTAGTAACTAGAGCTAAAATTGGAACAGCTGCGGCAATTAGGAGAAAACCTAAAAAGTATTCATAGCCCGTTAATAAAAACATCTTAAAAAATTAATTTTGAATAAAAGTCGCTTAATTAAGCAAAATCTTTTAAAGTTCTTAAAGAACAATAATAAACCGTGAGTGAAAACATTCAACCAGCCTCTGAGGAAAACAAAATAGTTGAAGACTTTGAGAAAGAAAAACTTTCTGAAAATTCCTCAGGAGTAAATGTTGAACAACCTAGCATTAATCTAAAACAAAATAGATTCGAATGTAGAAGTTGTGGATATATTTATGATCCGTCTGAAGGAAATAAAAAATTAAATATACCTAAAAATACTCCTTTTTCAGAGTTGGATGGGAACACCTTCGCTTGCCCTGTTTGCCGAGCTGGTAAGAATTTTTATAAGGATATAGGTCCAAAATCCAAACCTAGTGGTTTTGAAGAGAATTTAGTTTATGGGTTTGGTTTTAATAGTTTACCTCCTGGACAAAAAAATATATTAATTTTTGGAGGTCTCGCGTTTGCTGCCGCTATATTCCTTTCTTTGTACTCTTTGCATTAATATATACAAATGAAAAAAATTATTACGAGTATTCCCAATCTTCTTTTATCCATTCTTATTTGTTTTGTGTTGAGCGGTTGTTCATCTACAGGAGTAAAAATGAGTGATAGCAGCCCTTGGAAAACAATTCATTTTGAGGACCAGGCTAATGCTCTAGATGTTGATTTTATAGATGATAATAATGGATTTTTAGTTGGTTCTAATAGACTTATTATGGAATCTAATGATGGAGGAGAAACTTGGGAGAAAAGAAATTTAGATTTACCAAGTGAAGAGAACTTTCGTCTGTTAGATATTGACTTTAAAGGTGAAGAGGGATGGTTAATAGGTCAGCCTTCTTTAGTTATGCATACAGTTGATGCAGGTAAAAATTGGACTCGTTTATCCCTAGGCAACAAATTACCTGGTCAACCATTTCTTATAACGACTGTTGATGCAGGGCTTGCAGAGTTGGCCACCACTGCAGGTGCAATCTATGAAACATCAGATAGTGGTGAATCATGGAATGCAAAAGTTGTAGATGCATCTGGTTCAGGAGGTGTAAGAGATTTAAGAAGAACTAAAGACGGAGATTATGTCAGCGTAAGTAGTCTGGGTAATTTCTTCTCTACTTTGGAAAATGATAGTGATGCATGGATAGCTCATCAAAGAGCGAGTAGTAAAAGAGTTCAAAGTATTGGCTTTAATCCAGAAGGAAGTTTATGGATGCTTTCTAGAGGTGCAGAAATTAGATTTAATGAAGATACTCAAGATCTAGAAAATTGGTCAAAGCCCATCATACCTATACTTAATGGATACAATTATCTAGACATGGGATGGGATCCAAATGGTGATATTTGGGCTGGTGGTGGTAATGGCACTTTAATAGTAAGTAAAGACCAAGGTAAAACTTGGAATAAAGACCCTATTGCTTCTGAATTGCCAACAAACTACATTAAAATTGTTTTCCTCGATAAGGAGGCTTTAGATAATCAAAAAGGATTTGTACTTGGCGAACGTGGTTATATC
>JAOIOX010000038.1 GCA_028140765.1 Prochlorococcus sp. AH-736-N03
TCCTGGATGAACTCAGTTTTCTTATGAAAAACATTTCCAATTTCAAATATATAACAACTTTCTTGTCCAGC
Source organism: Prochlorococcus sp. AH-736-N03 (assembly GCA_028140765.1). GTDB lineage: Bacteria > Cyanobacteriota > Cyanobacteriia > PCC-6307 > Cyanobiaceae > Prochlorococcus_A. Next base: position 72 of record JAOIOX010000038.1, read on the forward strand.
TTTTATATTACGGTTAACTATCTGCAAATGTTCTTTCCAGATATTATCTCTAAGACAGCTTGTTTCTAATAACAAAGGATTAGAAATCTTTATAAGTTTTTCATTATCTTCAGGAACAAGAGAGTAGCTTAGTACCTCGTGAAAACCGTTTTCTATAAAACCACTTTTCACTTTTCTCAATGCCAACTGTTCTGATGTCAATTTTCCAGGCTTAATTGGATTAGGAAGTTTTAAGTCGAATCTGTCATACCCTATTAATCTCGCAATTTCTTCAATTAAATCTATTTCTCTTATTAAATCATGTGATCTATTAGGAATTACTGCTACATCCCAGCCATATTCTTTATTCTTTAGAGTACAACCTATGAGTTTTAATTTATCAACTATTTCATTATCAGATAAATTTCTTTTTTCAAATTGATCGTTAATTATTAATGGACCAAGAATTTTATGTATTCGATTTCTCCGTAGTTTTATAAATATATCCTCATTACTTAATAAATTTGAAGCATTTATGATTGGTGAATTAATAGAAAAATATTCTTCTAAAAGATTAATTGCCCTTGTTACTGCACTAATTGTATTTTTTGATGAAATACCTTTTTCATACCTGCTGCTAGATTCTGTTCTTATGCCAACCGCCTTTGAAGATTTTCTTATAATAACTGGATTAAAAACAGCGCCTTCAAGGTAAATAGATGAGGTGGTTTTAGTTACAGAAGTCTCTAAACCGCCTATCACCCCAGCAATAGCTACCGGTTTATCACAACAAGTAATAACTGTGATATTTTCATTTAAATCATATTCTTTACCATCTAAACAAATAAGGCTTTCATTATCCTTGCCTTTTCTTACAGAGAAATCTTCTGGAGAAACTTCCTTACCAATTAAGTTTGACAGTTTATCTTTATCAAACGCATGCAAAGGTTGACCTTGCTCTAAAAGAATATAATTTGTCAAATCAACTAGAAGATTAATTGATTTTATACCTGATTTTTCTATACGATCTTTAAGCCAATTTGGCGATAATTTCTCTCCATTTACTCCCTCAATACAGCTTATTGTATAAATGCAATTAGATTCTATAGCCTCTGGACAAAGTTTAATTCCCTTAAGTAAATGAATATTGTATTTATGGTTTAATTCTGGAAAATTTAAGGTGGATTCTAAAAGGGCAGAAATTTCACGGGCTATACCCATAACAGACATTCCATCAGGTCTATTAGCTGTAATGGCTAAATCATATATAAAATCATTTAATTGAAGCAATTCAGCCCCTGGAGTGCCCAATTCATGTTTTAAGGCTAAATCTTCATCAATGATCTCTATCCCTTCGCTAGAGTCCTCTAAACCCAGTTCTTGCAATGAGCATATCATTCCTTCACTCATGACGCCTCTAATTTCGCTTCTTTTAATAGTTAAATCAACAGCATTTAATTTCGCGCCGACAGTAGCAACATAAACATAAATATTTGGTTTAATATTGTGAGCACCACAGATAATTTGTAAATTCTTTGAATTACCAATATCGACTTGGCAAATTGAAAGTTTGTCAGATCCTTCGTGTTTTAAAACAGATAATACCTTACCTAAAACAACACCATTTACATTTTCTGAACAATCTTCTAATGACTCAACCTCAAATCCACCAATAGACAATTTCTCAGAGAGATCTTCAGGAGTAGAAGTAATTTCTACTAAATCATTCAACCAATTTTGAGAAATTTTCATATATATTTTTTAATCAATGATGATAAAAGAAATGAGTATATCTTCAAAAAAGTTTGTTGAAGATGTACAATAGAAAATTATACAATAAAGTATTAATTAAAATGGCTAAAAAAGGGACAAGAGTTGTAGTGACCCTGGAATGTACTGAAGCTAGGACAAGCACAGATCCAAAGAGATCAAATGGTGTCTCAAGATATACTACTGAAAAAAATCGTAGAAATACAACAGAAAGATTAGAACTAAAAAAGTTTAATCCTCATTTAAACAGAATGACAATACACAAAGAAATTAAGTAATCAAATCAAATTAAATCATGCCTAATTCAATTTTTAAAAAACAATTATCACCTATCAAACCTGGAGATCCTATTGACTATAAGGATGTAGAACTACTAAAAAAATTTATAACTGAGAGGGGCAAAATCCTACCAAGAAGAATGACAGGTTTAACCTCTAAGCAACAAAGAGATCTTACATTAGCTGTAAAGAGAGCCAGAATTGTAGCTCTTTTACCCTTCGTAAATCCTGAAGGATAATTTCATATTGAATATAGTTGGCAATATAATTAATAGCTCAAATATTTGAAAGATTTAACTAATTTAAAAACATATATCATTGACTCTGATGACCCACATGAGGTTGATGATGCTGTTTCATTAGAAATAAAAGAAGGAAATAAAAAGAATTTATGGATACATATTAGTAATCCATGCAAACTCTTTTTGCATGACTCTAACGTTGATTTAAATGCAAGAAAGAGAAATAGCAGTTTATATTTAATTGATCAATATGTCCCAATGCTACCTAAAGATATTCTTGAAAAGGCAAATCTAGCTCAAAATAAAATTTCAGAAACTATTAGTGCAGCAATAGAATTCAATGACGATGGATCAATAAATAAATATGAAATAACTGAAGCAATAATAAAACCAAAATATCAATTAACATATGAAGATGCAAATGAAATATTAGAAATAGAACCTAAAGAAGAAAAAGAATTAATTGAGATTAAAAGTTTATTAGAAAAAAGTATTAAATTCAGAAAAAAACAAGGTGCAATTATTTTTGAAAGTCCTAATAGTAAAATTAAATTATATGAGGATAAGATTATACTAACTAAATTAGAGAAAACAATATCACAAATTATAGTTGAAGAATCAATGATATTAATGGGTTATATAACTAGTTTATTTTTAGATAAATATAATTTAGAGGCTCCATTTAGGATTCAAAAATTAAACTGCAATCCATCTGAAATACTTAATAGATACAATGACAGTGATATTAAATATATAATATTAAAACAATATATGGGAAGAAGTTACATAACTACTAAGCCAGGAATCCATGAATCATTAGGCCTCAATATGTATGTACAATGCACATCACCATTGAGAAGATATCTTGATTTAATTATACAAAGGCAAGTCTATAATAAAATTAATAATTACGAAGTTCTAAGTAAAGATTCAGTCTCTAAAATTATTGATTATTCAAAGAATAGACAATCAGAGAATAATAATATATTTAAAAACGATAAATTTAAGTATTTAACATTATTTTTTAAGAGTGAACAAAAAGCTTTTTATAAAATAATATTCGTTAAGTGGATTAATCATAAAAAAAATATAGCTTTAGTTTATTTTCCAGATTATTCACTAGAAATACTTATTACTCTTTTTGTATCAATAGAAATATATAGTAATAAAATATATAAAGTTAAATATATTATAAATGATAGTAATCTTTTAGAGTTTATTTATTAATAAGATAATAAATATAATAGGTTATTATTAGTTTAAAAAATATCTGTTAGTATTAATAAAAAAAGCTTTATGACTTTTGTCATTACTACACCTTTATACTATGTTAATGATAAACCTCATTTAGGAAGTGTATATACAACAATAATTTGTGACTCAATTGCTAGGTATAAAAGGCTTGCAGGTGAAAATGTTATTTTCATCACTGGTGTTGATGAACATGGTTTGAAAATACAAAGAACCGCTAATGAAAAGGGTATTGAACCAAAATCACATTGTGATGAAATCTCAGAAATCTTTAATAATAATTGGAAAAAATGGAATATATCCTTTGATAAATTTATAAGAACAAGCTCAAAAAATCATGAATTTGTTGTTAAAGAATTTTATGAAAGAGTAAAAGCTTCAGATGATATCTATATGGGAGTTCAAAAAGGTTGGTATTGTGTTGGTTGTGAAGAATTTAAAGATAATCCAGAAAACTCATCTACATACAAGTGTCCCATACATCAAAAAAATCTGGAATGGAAAAATGAAGAGAATCTCTTTTTTAGACTTTCAAAATATCAAAAAGAAATTGAGAAAATAATTAACGAACCTTCTTTTATAGAGCCAATAGAAAGAAAGAATGAAATTATAAATTTTGTATCTAGAGGTTTAAAGGATTTTTCAATTTCCAGAACAAATGTCACATGGGGAATTCCTGTCCCTGGTTACAATAACCATACCTTTTATGTATGGTTTGATGCCTTACTTGGATATGTAAGCGCCATTAGCTCTGATGCGACAGAACATTCATTGGAAAAATCAATTAATGGAGGATGGCCAGCTGATGTTCATTTTATTGGTAAAGATATTCTGAGATTCCATGCTGTATATTGGCCCGCAATGCTCATTTCTGCCAATATGAAAGTCCCTCAAAAGGTTTTTGGCCATGGGTTTCTTACAAGAGAGGGGCAAAAAATGGGTAAAAGCTTGGGAAATGTACTCGACCCTGATTTATTGCTAACAAAATATGGAAAAGATCCTGTAAGATGGTACCTCATTAAAGACATATCACTAGGAAATGATGGAGATTTTCAAGATAAAAGATTTGTTGACATTATCAATAATGATTTAGCTAATACAATTGGTAATTTATTAAATAGAACATCATCAATGTCTAGAAAATGGTTTGATAATAAAGTGCCAAATAATGTAAAAATTTGTAGTGATAATAGATTAGAGAAATCTGCAAAAATTGCAGTCGAAAACTACATTAATAACTTTGATAACTACAAATTAGATCTTGCGGCCAATGAGGTACTTAGTTTAGCTATTAATACAAATTTGTATTTGAATGATAATCAACCATGGCTGTTAATAAAAGATAAAGATAATCTACCTCTAGTTAAACAAATAATTTATAACGTTTTAGAAAGTACCCGAATAATAGGATTGTTATTAATACCTTTATTGCCCGAATTATCTACAAAAATTAATGAACAACTTGGCTCTATATATAGAGAAGAAATTCCTTGGAAAAAACAGTTAAGTTGGGGATTATTAGTAAATAATTCAAGTCTTCCTAAACCCACCCCAATCATAAATAAGCTGGAGTATGAGCAAAATTTATAGATTAATAATTTTCCTTCCATTATTTATGCTTGGTTGCGCCCCAAATGTAATTGATGAAAATAAAGTAATACAAAAAATAGAAAGTTTAGATATGAATATTTTCTCTAAAAGTGGAGATAAAATATATTCAATTACAAGTCCAAATTCAAGTTATGACAATATTGATTTAGAATTTAATTTTAAAAACCCTATTATTAACATTCTCAATGGGGAAGAAACCAAATATATTATTAGTTCAGAAGAATCTACGTTATCAGACAACAATAAACTCCTGAAATTGAAAGGGAATGTTAAATTAATAACTCTTAAAAAAGATGGGGATTTTTTATATGCTGATAATTTTACTTGGAATATAGAAAATACTAACTATCTATTAGAGGGTAATATAAGATTTGAAAATCAAAATATCATCTTAAATTCAGGAAAAGCCATATTGGGTTCAGATAACATAATTGAGTTTTTCAATCCAGTAAAATATATAATAAAAGATGAAAATAACGAAAATAAATATGAAATAAATTCAGAAAATGCTTACTATGATTTAACTACTGAATCAGTAAGTTTTAAAGCACAAGATAAAAAAGTAAAATCAATAATTTATTTTTAAATTTTATTCTTTGAAAAGATATTATTAATTTTTTTGGACCAGTTATCAATCCATTTTTCATCAGACTTCGTAAAACACTTAGCACTCCAGCCTCCAATTAATATAAAAGCCTTACTATTTATGGGTACAACTAAGATAGATGGAATTTCGGCACAAAAATTAAAAAATTCATCTCTTCCAGGATAAAATTTAGTGTTTGCTAATGATATTAATTTCATATCTTTTATAGATCTCAGACAAGTTTCCCCAGGTTTAAAATCATTACTTGAAGTTATTCCCCTCCTCAAAATATTAACGCCATCATTGTGGATTAATATTGCTGCTGCTGCTGTAGAAGTTAATATTGCTTCAGAACCCCATGCAAGTTCATCAATAACTTCATCCGGCATGTTTCTATCGAAGAGAAACTTATTTTCACCTTTTAAAGCAGCTTTCTCACCAGCTAATGGTTGGAATTGTTTAAATAAAAAACCTATTAAAATAATAATTAATGAAGCTATTGCAGCTAACACTTGTGCTCTTTCAAGCTCAGGAGTGATTGTTTCTATTGAAAGGAAATTTGCTATCTGAAAAACAAAGAGAATTGCACCGATTAATATTAATGATTTCCCATTGAATCCCATATTTTAAATATGTTATTTCTAATTAAATTATGCAAATATTATATTGTTTAGTACATTTAAAATTACTCAAACATATGGGTTTTAATATATAATTAACCAAAACCTCCTAAAATGAACCTTAACACTAATAAATATATACTTTCGCTTATCTTTACTGGCTTAATTTTTATTCTTATCCCCTCGACTTCATACGCAACAGAAATTAGTAGTGTAAATAAATTTTTTGGCATTACTCAACAGAAAACTGTAATTAATTACGAAAAAAGTCAGCCTTCATCTATTGACAACCCTGTAGTGGATCCAAATTTTAACACTATGAGATCAAAAGATACTGAGAGTTCAACTGCTACTTATATAGTTATAGGTTTGTTAATTGCTGCCACAATTATTCCTTTAGCAACATGGTGGTATTTCTCTAAATAATAGAGAATTTATGAATTTCAATGATTTAAGTATTAGTGAATATTCATCTCATATAGTTTTTATTACAGGAGGGACAAAGAGTGGTAAAAGTGAATTCGCAGAGTATCTTGCAAAGAAGTTGAAAAAATTATCATATGTTGCCTTATCTGAAAACAATCTGGATGATAAAGATTGGCAAGATAAAATTAATTTACATCGAAAAAGAAGGCCAAAAGATTGGAAATTAATAGAAACGACAGATCTATTAAATACATTAAGGAAAGAAAAGGGTCCATTATTAGTCGATTCTATTGGCGGATTCGTTATGAAAAGTATTGGCAAGGAACAAAATGAATGGTCAACAAAAATGAATTCACTTATAAGTCTATTAATGAAAAGAAAAAGCATAACAATTATTGTTGGAGAACAAGTAGGTTGGAGTCTGGTCTCTGAATATAAAATTGGTAATACTTATATTGAAAGAATCGGCGAACTTCAAAAGAGAATTACCAAAATATCAAAAGATAATTGGCTGGCAATAAATGGTAGAGCAATCAAAATAGATGAAATCAGTATTGAAATACCTACTTAAAATTGGAAGTCTCTCTTTTTGAACCTAGAATTCCACAAAATACTGGTAATATTGCCAGATCATGTGCTGCGTTTAATTTACCTTTAAATCTTATAGAGCCCTTGGGTTTTAAACTTGAAGATAAATATTTAAAAAGAGCAGGATTAGACTATTGGCCTCTAGTTACTGTTAATAAGTATGAGAATTTTGATAAATTTTTGGCGTCAAAAACAACAAAAAGAATAATTTCTTTTAGTAAAAAAAATGGATTATATTTGAAGGATTTTAAATTTAAGAAAGATGATATTTTACTATTTGGGAGAGAAGATTCAGGATTGCCAGATTCCATTATTGATAAAAGCGACTTTTTAATATCAATATTTATGCCGAATTTACAGACTAGAAACAATGATCAAAAAGGTGTTAGGAGTTTAAACCTATCTGTAGCATGTGGAATTGCTATATATGAGGCCCATAAACAAATAAATTTTCAAAATGGTAATTAAGTACAATCAATGCCTTACAATATTCCCATGTCTCGGTAGCTCAGCTGGTTAGAGCGGCGGATTCATAGCCCGCAGGTCGCGTGTTCAAGTCACGCTCGAGACATTTCAATACTTTTCAATTGAAGAACATAGGTAAAATTTAATTTAATTAAACTATTAAAGACAATAATGTTTAATTCACCCAGCACAGTCTTAGATCCAAAAAAATCTAAAGCAAAATATCCAGAAGCAAGAGTTATAGTTCTTGATGACAATTTTAATACTTTTCAGCATGTCGCAAATTGTCTTCTAACAATAATCCCAAGCATGAGTGAACAAAATGCATGGGATCTAACCATCAAAGTTGATAAGACAGGCTCTGCCGAGGTATGGAGAGGGAATTTTGAACAGGCAGAGCTATATCATGAGAAACTATTAAGCAAAGGATTAACAATGGCTCCAATTGAGAAAACATAATATAAGTAAGATTGGCAGAAAATTTTTGGCTTATAAATTCGAATCGTTCAAGAGTTAAAAGGTTTTCAAAGAATAATAAAAATAAAGATAAATTTTTTGAATATATGTTTATTGACTCAGGAAGAATCCTTGGTGTTTTAGGAAAAGAACCACCTCTTATGACAACCAGAGAAGAACTTAAAGTAGATAAAGCTAGAGATGAATGGAGAAAGTTAATCGCTCAAGGTTGGAGGAGAACCAAACCAGTTTGGGAAGACTATTAGTATCCGATATTGTTACTAGGATTAGTTATATAAATTATGAGATTTATGACGTAGTTAGCGGGTAAATTTAATGGCATTAAAAGTAACAAAGCCATTCCTTGAGTCACTTAAATTCTTTATTTTTCATAAAAAGATAAAAGTCTCATTTAATTATAAAAAGGCTTTCAAATACAAATTAAAATACTGAAAAAAAGATATATGAGCTTTTATTCATAAGGATTTTCAAGATATTTAATATTTAAAACTTAATTTAAAAAATTATAGATTTAGGGTTACTTGTTATTTTTTTTTAAAAAAAAGATCCACGTTATTATTTAATAATCCTTATTGTTTAATCATTTTAAATAACCGATGAAGCATGTTATCTCAAGCAAAAGGTCAAGTGCTTTATTTGGTATTGGAATAGTTGCTTTAAGTATTGGATTAATATCAAAAAAAGTAATTAACTATCCAGCGGGAGGATGTATTAAAGGTACTCAAGAAATAACCTTTAATATCTATCCATAAATCATCGTACATTTTCATTAATTCTTAAATCCAGTCAACTTTGATAACTCTTTTAGTGAAAGTACACCTAAAAATAGTTTTCCATTTATTTCCCATGTAGGAAACCCTTTGATTTTTTTATCAATGCATAATTGAGTTTGACTGTTTATGCCATCTCTTGCACATTCAACTACATTAAGTTCTCTATAAGCTTGCTTGCCAAATAATTCACTTTGATTAAGGCAATTAGGACACCAATATGCTGAATATTTAACTACACCATTATCTTTAAGGTATTTTGCCAACTCGATTGATTCCCTAGTGCTTTCTGAGGTGACTATAAGTTCTCCCTGATTATTTAAGTGGGAGCTATATACAACACTTGGTAAAGTTAGCAAAAATAATAGTGGGAATAATAGGCGTTTCATTTATTTATTACTTTTCCTCCATATTTTCTAACTATCTTATCAAGCAAAATTCGTATATCTTTATTCTTAAGTTTTTCTATTTGTTGAAGATTTTCAAGAAGGTCACATATTTGATCCTGTGTATCTTCATTTAATTCACTTAATGCCATTTGTATTTAGAGTTTTTATATTCCAAATTTAAATCAAAAGTAAATTTACATAATTATTGTATTTATATTTTTTTATTGCTATTTTTTTAAAGCGGGCTAAGGTTCATATCTCCACGAGGATTTAGTCCGCTGATTTTTTAAAGATTCAATTTAATTTGGATCTCTTTTTAAAAAGTTGATTGGAATATTCTAAAAAATTTATCT
>JAOIOX010000039.1 GCA_028140765.1 Prochlorococcus sp. AH-736-N03
AAGGAGCATTTACTAGGGCTGTTGCGTTTGCATCAATAACAGGCTTGCCAATGACAGTCCAATCAATTGCTCCAATGCTTGATCCGAATAGTGTTGGAGTTGTTGTTAGTCCAAAACAAGTTATTAATAAAGTGTCAGATTTTTTTAAAGTTTCTACTGATGAATTGATTAGTTCAAGTAGGAGAAAACCAGTAAGTCAAGCAAGGCAAATAGGTATGTATCTTATGCGACATGGAACGGATCTAAGCTTACCAAGAATTGGAGATGAATTTGGGGGCAAAGACCATACAACTGTTATGTATGCTATTGAACAAGTTGAAAAAAAATTATCTATTGATCCTAATATTGCAAGTCAAGTTCAAAAAATAAGGGATTTACTTCAAATAGATTCCAGAAAAAATTTATAGGTTTACTCTTAACTAGAAATAAAATTTATAGGATCTTGATCATATCTATCCCTGAAAGGTATCTTATCTATTTCATCGATATCGCTGAGTGATTCAATTTTATTTAGTGATTTTCTTAATAGCCTTGCTGAAATAATTGGCATATCTCTTGGAACTGAGATTCTATTTTTTAAGTATTTTAAGGAGATTCCTGAAAGTTTTTTAGGGATTAATACTTCACCTGTGATCATATGAGTCAAAGCTGATCTCAATGATTCCTCAAAGGATTCTTTATTGTATGGGTTTACTTTTAGTAAATTGTCTTTATGCTTTATTACTCTTTTAAGAGCAATTTTTGCGAAATATTTTGAATCATAATTTTTATTAAATTCATAATTACCTAGACCCTCCCCAGTATCTATTAGCTTAGAGAAAGTAATCTGTTGTTCATTACTTTCTTTGTAACATCCTCCCATTTGTGGGGGTAAATCATGAGAGTGAGTATGAAAATCTCCTTGAGTACCTCTATAAGCACTTGTACCTTCAAAAAGGGTAAGCCAGTTATCTACATGACGGTAATTTGATCTTAAATTAAACCCTTTATAATAGATCAGTGATGCATTCATTCTCTCCATATAGGGAATAAAAATTATATCTCCAACACCAGGCCCTATATCACCCGTATTAGTTACTGATGGATCAACAAACCCTGATTTTGATCTAGTTAAGATTTCATCGAGTTTAGAAATGGACTCTTTAAATCTTTTTTTTCTAAAAGAGTTATCTATAAAATTAAAGCTTTCTCGGCAGAGCCAATTACACCAGGATCTGAAAATTTCTCTTTCTAACTCTCGAATTTTGATAAGGTGACTAGAGGTTATAAAAGATCCAAGTGCTCCAAATTCATTTTCTAAAAAAGCTATGATATCGTCACTTTCAGTTATAACTTGCCCTTTAAATTCAATTGCAGGTAATTTCCCAGATCTGACTTTTTCAAGGAACCAACTTTCTTTTTGGCCGTAGCAAAACATATTTATTTTCTTGACTCTGTAAGGAATTTTCTTAAATTCAAGCCATAACCATATCTTCTGACAGTAAGGGCACCAAGAATGCCTATCCCTATAGAGGGTAACTAATATATCATTTTCACTATGTCCAAATAATCTTAATTTTGCGTAGGAATTATTTATACCATTGACTCTATCAAGATCTTCAACTTCAAATTTATTCAACTCATCCCATGTCAAAATCTCATTCATTATTTGCATTAAAGCTATAAACTAACGCTATAATAAATCATTAAAAAAAGTCTTGGAATTTGAATTTGATTTAATTGTTGTTGGCGCTGGATCTGGAGGACTTGCGGCGGCTAAACGTGCGGCTAGTTATGGAGCAAAAGTCGCAATCATAGAACTAAATCAAATAGGAGGAACTTGTGTAATAAGGGGATGTGTTCCAAAAAAATTGATGGTTTATGCAGCTAGAAGTAAAAAAAATATGGATTCTTCTGAAGGATATGGATTTAAAAATGAAGGTATTGATTTTGGATCAAATATTTTATTGAAGAATATTAGAGAGGAGGTTTCTAGATTAAGTGATTTACATAGAAATTCTTTAAAAAAATTGAATATAACTGTTTTTGAGGGCTTAGGAAGATTTACGACTCAAAATGAATTAGAAATTATTTGTCCAAAAACGAAGAAAATTAAAAACAAAATAAGTTCAAAAAAAATTCTTATTTCAGTTGGAGGTAAACCAAAGAAATTAAATATTCCTGGGGTTGATTTGGCATGGACTAGTGATGATATTTTTAAATTAGAAAAGTTTCCTAAATCAATATTAATTGTAGGAGGAGGATATATTGCTTGTGAATTTGCTTCTATTTTTAGAAATTTAGGTACCGAAGTAACTCAATTAATTAGAGGTAAACATTTACTTAATGGTTTTGATGAGGATCTTTCTTCATGCTTAGAGGAATCACCTACTTTTACTGATATCAATATAATCCCCAATGCTCAATTGAAGTCTATCAACAGAGTTAATGAGGATTTGGAATCTACCCTAGAATCGGGGGATAAACTTCTAACTAAAAATATCCTTATTGCTATAGGAAGAGAACCAAATCTTTTGCCTTTAAATTTAGATTTTTTAAATCTAAAGATGGATGGCCAATATTTAGATGTTGATGAACTTAATCAAACAAGCAACGCAAATATTTTTGCAGTCGGCGATATCATAAATAAACCAAACTTAACTCCAGTAGCAATAGAACAAGGTAGAGTTTTTTCGGATAATTTTTTTAATGACCAAAAAAGAAAAGTAAATTATGAATATATTCCTAAAGCCGTTTTTACTATTCCTGAAATTTCAACAGTTGGCTTAAGTGAGAAAAGAGCTAAAGAGATTTACTCTGAAAAAAATATAAAAATTTTCAAATGCAAATTTACCCCTATGTCTAATACCTTTAGAAAGAATAAATCAAAATGTATGTTGAAGATTGTTGTTAATAAACTAACTGACAAGGTCCTAGGATGTCATATGTTTGGAGAAACATCGTCCGAGATTATTCAAATGGTATCAATTTCATTAAATGCAGGGATAACAAAAAAAGACTTTGACATTACTATGGCTTTGCACCCAACTATCTCAGAAGAATTTGTGACTATGTATGGATAAAATTATGAATTAGAAATTTTTAATTTTTCTTGAACAATCAGAAATACTATAAGTAATACAAAGTATATAAATAAACCTATCCTTAATTCAGAGAGGAAGTTAAATCCATTCAGGAAAAGTATCTTATCGAGAATGTAGAAAATATAAAGATTAAGCAAAATAAATCCTTCAATTCTTGTGATTTTCCCTTTGCTCCAGAAAATTGGTAAGCATGCAAAGGTTGTTAAAACCATAAAAGGTAAGTCAACTTTTATTAGACTCTGTTCAATTACTAAACCTTTAAATCCTGAAAAAATGCTGCAACTTCCAAGGATTAAGAGTTGATTGAGTAAATTACTTCCTATTACATTCCCAATGGCAAGATCTGTTTTGCCTTTAAATGCAGCAATTATTGAAGTTACTAATTCTGGTAAAGATGTCCCAGTTGCGACGATAGTTAAACCAATGACAATTTCATTTACCCCCAAAAGAGTAGCGAGCGTTTGAGAACCATTTACTAAAATATTTGAACCAAAGCTTAAAAGAAATATTCCCAATATTAACTTTAGTAAAATATTAATCTTCCCTTTATAGTTATCTTTTAATTCTTCTATCTCTGGTTCAGCATCTTTTGCCTCATCTCCTTTCTCATTGATGGTATTGATTTCCCATATTGTATTTAAGATTAAACAAAATATTAGAAATACCCCTGCTTGCAATGTTAATAAGCCTGTTGATGACATAGCCCAGACTGCACAAGAAATTGCCATTAAAAGAGGCACATCTCTTCTGACTATTCTGCTTTTTACCTTGAGAGGTGTTATCAATGAGCTAATACCCAAAACAACAAGAACATTAAAAATATTGCTTCCAATTACATTGCTTGCCGCAAGCGAATCACTGCCTTTTAAAATTGAGCTTAAACTTACCAACAACTCAGGAGAGCTTGTTCCAAGAGAAACAACGGTTAAACCAATTACAATTTGAGGTATTCCTAAAATTAAAGATAAAGATATGGCACCTTGGATAAAGAACTCTCCTCCAGCAAAAAGTAGAACTATGCCTAAAACTATTTCTATTATTGGAAATAAAAAATCACTCATATTTAGATGATTAAATTTTCATAATTAGCTAATAACTATCCTCGAATATCTATAATTTATTGTCAATTTTAATTTGCTGTTAAAATTAATTAAATAGAAAAAATTTTGAAGACTTTAACCATAATAAAACCTGATGATTGGCATTTACATTTAAGAGAAGGTCTTGTATTAAAAAATATTATTCATTTTACTTCAGAATATTTTGGCAGAGCTATTGTCATGCCCAATACTAAAAGTCCCATAACAACAATAAATAGAGCTATTTCTTATAAGAAATCTATTGTTGAAGCTTTACCAGAAAGTTCTAAGTTTGAACCATTAATGACAATTTATCTTACAGATGAAACTGATAAAGAGGAACTAATAAATGGTTTTAAAAATAATATTTTTTTCGCAGCGAAATTATACCCTGCTAATGCGACAACAAATTCTAGTCATGGAGTAAAGAAGATAGAAAATTTATATAAGATTTTCGAATCAATGCAAGATAATGGGATACCTCTTTTAATTCACGGGGAGGTAACTGATTCCGATGTAGATGTATTCGATAGAGAAGAAGTTTTTATTGATAAAGAACTCTTTCAAATCACTAAAAGATTTCCAAAATTAAAAATCGTTTTAGAACATATAACTACCTCATATGCAGTGAATTTTGTTAAAGAAAATAATATTGGAGCTACTATCACTCCGCATCATTTGCATATAAATAGAAATGCAATGTTCTTTGGAGGTTTAAATAGTGATTTTTACTGCTTACCAGTTGCTAAGAGGGAAAATAATAGACTTGCTTTAAGGAAAGCTGCAACAAGTGGGGAAAAATGTTTTTTCTTGGGAACTGATTCCGCTCCCCATCTTAGGAAGTGGAAAGCTTTTTGTGGATGTGCAGGCATTTTTAATTCACCAGTAGCAATAGAAAGCTATTTAACGGTATTTGAAGAGGAGGATGCTCTAGATAATTTTGAAAAGTTTGCAAGTTTGAATGGTCCTAATTTTTATAATGTGTCCCCAAATAAAGAAAAATTAAAATTAGTGTCTAGACCAAATAAAATAGAAGAATTTATTGATGTTGTTGAAGAAAAAAATGTTGTAGGACAAATAAAACCATTTCATGCAGGTGAAACTTTACAATGGCAAGTAGAAGGGATATTAAATTAAGAAATTAGATTTAATCTGAGAATTAAAAGTGTAAATTTTCCAATTTTTCTTGGTTAAATGGTTAGCTTTCGGCTACGATTAGATAGCGCAAATTCCTTCGGGAGTGTGGCGGAATTGGTAGACGCGCCGGACTTAAAATCTAACCGAAAATAAGATACACTAGCGTACAGCATATTTGGGGATTGGGGTAAAAACCAGTCCCTTACTTAATTTATAACCTGTCCACATACGAAGAAATATCCAACTTATATCTAGCGTGATTTAAATATGACTTTTTGTGTTGAATTAATAGTAAATTTATCCATTTATTTTTAGGAGAAATATAATTTTGTTACAACAACTGTGTTCCAAACAAGCGTCAATAGAACAGAGCGAGTTGATATCTAATTTAAATTTTAAAAATGCGTTTTAGCAAAACATTAGCTAAAGCATATGGAATCCCTGAAGACTATGCGATTTTGCTTGAAGCGACTTGGCATCGTTTACCGCCTCCTACTCAAGATGAGTTGAGGCCAGTTCCATATTATGACCATAGAAATAAGCTTCCAAAAGGCGTAGCTGAATTTATGGTTATTTGCACTGCACGAAGAGCTATTAATGATGGAGTTAAACTCCAGGAAGTTGTAGATAGGATTAAAAATCTTGAAATGTCTCCTAACCAGCAAATAATGAAGCAGGTAAATGAGATGTTACAACAAGATTTTGAATTTAAACATATTGCTTCTTCGGAGAAAAAGCTGCTCCTTAATTTAATGGGTAAAGCAGGTCTGCAAATTCTTGTGCATGCAGCTATTTACCAGAAAAAAATTGTTGAACATGAACATCAAGGGATTTTCCCAAGAAAACTTCCAGAAATAATTGAGCAAGTCAATCTAGTAAATCAAAGGGGTAAAAAGTAATGGTAACTAAAGAATTTTCCTCCGCTCCTAAAGCGGAAAATAATCCTATGGAAAAATTTGAGACAATCCTTCACGCTGGGAATAAATGTCTTACAAACGTAGCCCAGAGTAATCAAGCTGTTAGACGAACAGTAGATGAAGCTACTCGTAAATTCTTCGCGAGTCACGATCACCTCTCTAAAGAAGTCAAAGAGCAATTTCTTAGATTTTCAGGAGTATTAGTTGTTGAACTCGAAGCCTTAAGGAAAAGTGAGGAGGAGAGAGATCAGAAAATTCAAGCCATTTTTGAAATGACTGAAAAGATGTCTGATATTATTCTCGCTAGGTTTAGTTATCAAGTGCCTAAAGAAGGAGAGTACCTCGAAGAAATTGATGACTGAAGAAGCCCTTATTCTTATGAAGAAGGCAGAAAAAGTTCATCAGAAAATTAAAAGGAGGCAGTTCAAAAGTGTTCAGGATGGTCTCAGACTGACCTCTCTTGAAACTGCAATTCTCAAAGATCTTATGATGGAAATTTCTCAAGATTTATTGACTAGAAATAATAGATTTTTTAAATAAATCAAACTTATTTTCAAAGTTAATAAAAGCAGTTTATTTCACTCTTATGATGTAAAGCCCTTTTTTATTATCCAGCGCGTCCATTGAATCTCGAAAAATGTAAATATTCAAATTTTTCTTGGTTAAATGATGTTCTTTCAGCTACGATTAAATAGCGCAAATTCCTTTTGGGAGTGTGGCGGAATTGGTAGACGCGCCGGACTTAAAATCCGTCGAGCGATTTAGCTCGTGGGGGTTCAAGTCCCCCCACTCCCATCATTTAATTATTTTTAGTTCTGACGATAACTTCCAATAGTTGTTATGTTTTAACTAAGCAACCATAAATCAAATGGAAAGTTTTTTCAATAATTCATTCGCTACTTTAATTGCATATATTGGAATTATTTCTACCTATTTATTGGTTATCCCATTATTACTATTTTACTGGATGAATAATAGATGGAATATTATGGGCAAATTTGAAAGATTAGGAATTTATGGTCTTGTATTTCTTTTCTTTCCAGGTTTAATTTTATTTTCTCCATTTTTAAATCTCCGACTAAAAGGAAGCGGAAAAGGATAAATAATTGACTAAAGGTAAAGTTATACAAATAGGTTTATTTATTTCATTAATAGGATTAATTAGTTATAAATTTGCACCGCAAATTGGTATCGACAATTTTACAGCCACTACTCTCTCAAGTTGTATCTTGATTTTCATTGTTATTACTTGGGTAGCATCTTATGTTTATAGAGTTGTAAATGGAAAAATGACTTTTATGGAACAAAGGAAGCGTTATAGAAAGGAGTATGAAAAAGTTGTTAATGATAAACTAGAAACCGAATTCAACGCATTGCCAAAGGAAGAGCAGCAAAAACTAATGGAAGATCTAGAGAAAAATCCATAAATTTTATAGAAAAATATCTAAAAATTATGAAAAACAAAATGCAAATTACTAAAAATGAATTTTTATCTAAGGTAGATGAGAAGTTTTTTGACTTAAAAAATAATAAAAAATTAGCTTTGATGCCTTTTATAATGGCTGGGGATCCCAATATTGAAATAACTTCTGAGATTTTATTAAGGTTACAAGAAAATGGGGCTGATCTTATCGAATTAGGTATACCTTACAGTGACCCACTTGCAGATGGACCTGTTATTCAAGTGTCGGCCTCTCGCGCCTTAAAGTCAGGTACTAGCCCAAGAAAAGTTATTAAACTTTTAGAGTCTTTAAAAGGTAAATTAAATATTCCCATCATTCTTTTTTCTTACCTAAATCCATTACTATGTTTTGACTTTGAAAAGTTTTGTGAGATGGCATCTAATGCTGGAGTTTCAGGACTAATAGTTCCTGATCTCCCTCTAGAGGAAGCTTTTAAATTTTCTAAAATAGTTAGCAATCATTCCATGGACTTGATTTTATTGGTAGCTCCAACTACTCCTTTTGAAAGAATGAAACAAATATCTAATCATACAAAAGGCTTTACTTATTTAGTAAGTGTTACAGGTGTCACTGGTGAGAGAAACAAAATGGAAAATAGAGTAGAAAATCTCATTGCTAAATTAAAAGATGTAAATAGTAATCCAATTGCTGTTGGTTTTGGGATATCCACTCCAGAACATGTTAATAAAGTTCGTGAGTGGGGAGCAGATGGAGTAATTATTGGGAGTGCATTTGTAAAACGAATTTCTAGTTCAAGTGAAAAAGATGTCGTCGATCATGTTGGTGAATTTTGTAAGGAAATGCGTTTAGCTGCAGATCAAAAAAAATAGATACAAAGATAATTCATTAATTAAAAAACTTAATTATGGGAAACTAATTAAAAATGATATATCCAAATTATTTTTGCTGTCTTTAAGATTCTTCTGTAGGTAATAATCTTATTTGTTTTTTCCCAAGCTTAATTTCAAATTCATCACCAGCTTTTAAATCTAAAAGTGCTGTATATGCTTTCCCAATCAAAAGATTTCCGTTTCCTTGAACTGTTGCAATATAACTTAGCTTTCTACCTCCTTTGCCAATTCCTGCAACTCCAGAGTCACCAAGATTAACTCCTTTTGCTTCTAGAAGTGCTTCATAAAATGCCGTAAAATTAAGACGTTCACCTCCATTTTTCTTAGTGGAAACGTATCCACAGGCGCGAACTAGGTCAGATTTGCTAACATCACCAAGTTCTTTAACTTTTGCTAGGAGATCGCTTCCAGTTAGCATAATAAATTAAAAGAAAGTTGTATTAAATAACATAGCAATTTGTATGTATTATATGCAATTATTTATTATGTACTTACTCTATTATTTATCTTTAAAGATGGAAAAGTTTGTAGTTTTTGGAGAGTACTGTGAAGATGCCATTATTAAAAGGGGACCGTTTCGTGAACAACATCTTAATAGACTTAAAAACTTAAAAGATCAAGATATTTTAGTTACATTAGGGCCAACTAAATGTACCAAATATTTGTTTGGAATTTTTAATGCTAATAA
>JAOIOX010000004.1 GCA_028140765.1 Prochlorococcus sp. AH-736-N03
GTTTTAAAAGGTGGGGCATATGGGGAGATTGGAATAACCCTTACTTAACTCTTAAGAAAAGTTATGAATCTGCTCAGATTGGAGTATTTGGGAAAATGTTTTTAAATGGTTACATATATCGAGGTCTTAAACCTGTGCATTGGAGTCCAAGTTCAAGGACGGCACTTGCTGAAGCAGAATTAGAATACCCTGATGAACATTATTCAAAAAGCATTTATGTTTCATTAAAAATCACTAAAATACCTGAGAAAATTCTATTAAATTTCATCCAGGAAAATAGTAATATCAAAAAAGATTCTTTTCAAAATAATTCTTTCATAACTATTTGGACCACTACTCCTTGGACCATACCTGCAAATGAAGCAGTTGCAGTAAATCCAAAAATAAATTACGTTTTTGCTATCAATGAAGACGAGCGAATTTACCTTTTTGCTAAGGACTTATGTTCTGAAATAAGTAAGAAATTTAATAAAGATTTCAAGGTGCTTTTAGAGGTTAAAGGCTCCAAATTGGAAAATATTGAATATCAACATCCCTCTAAGAATAAAAATTGCAGAATTGTAATTGGAGGAGATTATATTACTACAGAATCAGGGACTGGAATTGTTCATACTGCGCCTGGTCATGGGATAGATGATTTTAATGTGGGTCAAAAATATGATTTACCCGTAACATGTGTTGTTGATGAAAAAGGTAACTTAAATGAATATTCTGGTCAATTCAAAGGATCAAATGTCTTGAAAGATGCAAATGATTTAATTATTGAACATTTAAAAGAAAATAATTTGATTCTATTGCAAGAAAATTATAAGCATAGATATCCTTATGATTGGAGAACTAAAAAACCAACTATTTTTAGGGCAACAGAACAATGGTTTGCATCTGTAAATGGCTTTAGATCATCTGCATTGAAGGCAATCGATGATGTTGAATGGATGCCAGAGACTGGAAAGAAAAGAATTTATTCTATGGTTGTAGGTAGAGGAGATTGGTGTATTTCTAGACAAAGGTCATGGGGTGTCCCTATTCCAGTTTTTTATAAAAAAAATGGTAATGAGATTCTTCTTAACAAAGAGATAATTAATCATATTCAAGAACTTTTTAGTGAACATGGAGCAGATATTTGGTGGGATTGGGATGTTAAGAATCTTTTGCCAGGAAATTATGCAAAAGAATCGGATCAATGGGAAAAAGGAACAGATACAATGGACGTTTGGTTCGATTCAGGATCTAGCTGGGCTGCAGTATGTGAACTAAGAAGTGAATTAAAGTATCCCGCAGATCTTTACTTAGAGGGTTCAGATCAACATCGAGGGTGGTTTCAGTCTTCTTTGCTAACATCTGTTGCAGTCAATAATAAACCTCCTTATAAGAAAGTTTTAACTCATGGTTTTGCACTTGATGAAAATGGAAGAAAAATGAGCAAATCTTTAGGAAATGTTGTTGATCCAAATGTAATTATTAATGGGGGGAATAATAAAAAAACTGATCCTGCTTATGGTGCAGATGTTTTAAGACTATGGGTAAGCTCTGTAGATTATTCGGTAGATGTTCCAATTGGTTCAAATATACTCAAGCAACTTTCAGATGTTTATAGAAAAGTTCGTAATACTGCAAGATATCTTCTAGGAAATATTCATGATTATGATCCTAAAATTGATAGTTTTGAAATTGATCAATTGCCTCTGTTAGATCAATGGATGTTAGGAAGATTAGTTGAGGTAACAGATCAAATATCAAACGCTTATGAAAATTACGAATTTTCAAAATTTTTCCAAATTTTGCAAAGTTTTTGTGTTGTAGATCTATCAAATTTTTATTTGGATATTGCGAAGGATAGGTTATATGTAAGTTCTAAATCACAATTTAGGAGAAGATCTTGTCAGTTCGTTATGTCAAAAGTTGTTGAAAATTTAGCCGTACTTATTTCTCCAGTGCTTTGTCATATGGCTGAAGATATTTGGCAAAATATTCCATATTCAACTAAAGAAAAATCAGTCTTTCAGAGAGGATGGCCAATATTTTCACCGTCATGGAAGAATCAAACACTTAATAAGCACATTTCAAATTTAAGAAATTTGAGAGTTGAAATTAACAAGGCTATAGAAGGATGTAGGAACAAACAAATAATTGGAGCAGCTTTGGAAACTGAAGTTAATTATTTACCTGAAGATCAAGCTTTACAAAATTCACTTACTTGGCTAAGAAAATTTGGCAATCAAGATGTGGATTTATTTAGGGATTGGCTTATAGTATCAAACTTCCAAGTGGTATCCGATTTGGTGGAGAATTCTCTGATTGTTGATAACAATGCACTTGGTAAAATTCAAATAAATAAAGCTCAAGGTCAAAAATGTGATAGATGTTGGCATTATCAAAAAGAAACTTTTAATGGAATCCAAAATACAAAATTATGCAAAAGATGTTCAAATATTATTAATTTTGAGGGAATCCCTCTAGTTTAAGTATCCTATTAGGTATCTAGGAACTTATTTTTTTCAAGACTATATTATTAAATCAATTTTTGCTATTTTCTGAGAAGCAGGAGTTTCTTCCATTTTTAGGCAATTTGATTATTGACCATTGAATAAGGCCTAAAGTATAGATTAATAATGAAAATAATCCTAAGAATTTTGATATTGTCTGGGTAAAGTTAGCTCCAAAGAAAAAATTAAATAAATTTTTTATCACAGTATATAAATTTGAAGACGGCTGAAGCCATATTGCACATACATCCGAATTAATTAAAGAAAAGCAGTTGAAGTTTTGTAAACTCTGAATAAAGAAATTGAGAGATATAAAAGTTATCGTCCATCTCCATATTTTTGTGGTTGTTGTAAGAGAGTAAGAAAAATCATATTCTTTTAATTCATCATTAATGTCGTTCCAAAACCAAACTGAAACTGTCATTAATAATGTTGAAATATTTGTTATTAAAAGAGCATAATTATACTTTCCTATTAAAAGTAGAAGGCTTATAAGAAATAAAATGGATACTTTCCAATAAATTGATAGAAGTTTAATAACTGCTTTATTCCTTTTTTTAATTGACCAGAAGGATAGAGTAAGAGGAATACCAAGAAGGAAAATTATTGAAAGTTGAAAGGATAGCCAAATAGAAAGTTGATTAAAAACGTCCAAAACTTTTTCTTTTTAAACACATAATAATTAAACATCAAACTGTTACTTTTGAACTTACTATTGTCATAGTTATGAATATTATGCATCCTTATATTATTGCCTAGGAATATATTGTTAATTGTATGAGACAGCATGTTAATCCCCTTAGTAGTAATTTCAATCAAATCGAAAGAATACCTTCTTTGAGCCAAATGTTTAGTAATTCTGAATCGAATCTTCATTTGGATATAGGTTGTGCTTCTGGTGAGTTTTTATTTGATTTAGCTTTATTTAATACCAGTTGGAATTATTTAGGAATTGAAATCCGAGAGAAATTAGTCAAAAATGCTAAATTAAAAGTGATTGAAAGAGAAATCAAAAATCTATATTTTATATTTGGTAATGCTAATAACATTTTGAATGATGTTCGAAATAAATTTATTATCAAAAATATAAAAAGTATTTCTATTTATTTCCCTGATCCCTGGTTTAAAAAGAGGCATTATAAAAGGCGTGTAATTCAGCAAGGATTTATCAATATGCTCTCAAATTCATTGCAAAAAGGGACCCTAATTTTTATAAAAACAGATGTAAAGGATTTATTCGACTATATGGATTGCACTATATCAAGTAATTTTCATTTTAAAAAAATAGATAAAAAAGATTTTAATTATTCCGAAAGTTTTAATCCAATTAAATTTAAAACTGATCGGGAAAAGTATGTGATTGTTAGCCAACTTGATATTTATGAAAAAATATATATAAAAATTTAGTTCATTATTAATTTATTACTTTATCAATTTATTACTTTATCAATTTCTAAAATGAGTTTGTTTGTTATTTCGCTTGATAAAGAATGAACCTTCTTATGATTTTTGGCCTCAACTAGGACTCTTATTACAGGTTCTGTACCGCTAGGTCTTATATAAACTCTACAATTGTCCGAATATTTTGCCTGAAAATTTTTTATAGATTCATCTATTGAGATTTTGCTTTCTGGATTTAATTTATTAATATTAAAATTTAGATTAATATTAGTCAGTTTTTGAGGAAAAGGTTCGAAACTACTTTTAAACCAATCATTTAAATTAATATTATTCTTTTTACAATATTTAGAAATTTGAAGTGCAGTTAATATCCCATCACCCGAAAAGTTATTAATTTTTGAAAGTATATGACCTGATTGCTCACCACCTAAAACAGCTCTTTTTTTCTTAATTGCGTCATGAACATATTTATCTCCTACATCAGTTCTATATAAAATTCCTCCAATTTTTTTCCAGGAATTTTCAAAACCTAAGTTTGCCATTTGCGTCGATATTAGTAAATTATTTGTGAGAATTTTTTGTTCCAAAAGTTCTCTGCCCCAAAGAAAAAGGATATGATCTCCATCCAGCACATTGCCTTTTGAATCTATTCCAATTACTCTATCGGCATCTCCATCGAAGCTGAATCCCATATCTGCAGGACTGTCTCTTAGTGCTTTTTTTAATGGTTCTAGGTTAGTAGATCCACAATTCAAATTAATTTTCAAGCCATTTTTAGAGTTATTGATAACTTTTACATCGGCACCAAGAGACTGAAAAATTTTTCTTGCACAAGTTGTCGCTGATCCATAGCATGTGTCTAATATTATTCTCAACCCGCTTAAACTCTCTCCATCCATTGTTTGGAGTAGGCTTTTAATATAAGTATCCATAAGATCTTTATTGGCTTTTAGGGGAACCACTTTTGTAGGAATTGATATATTTTGTTTTGACTCTTCAATTATTTTTTGAATTTTATTTTCAAAATTTTTAGTAATTTTTTGACCATTATGATCAAAAATTTTTATGCCATTATATTCTGGCGGATTATGACTTGCAGATATCATAATCCCACTACTTAGATTCCCTTCTTTGATTAAACAAGGTATAGCTGGGGTAGGGCAGACTCCAAGATTTATAAATTTTTTACCACTTTCACTTATACCTTGTGTTATCGCATGAAGCAGAATATCTCCACTTATTCTTGTATCTCTTCCAATTAATATTGGATTTTTCTGTTCCAAAGTTGAACCTAAAGCATAACCTACTTTGTAGGCTAGAGAATAAGTTATCTCTTCATTAAATCTTCCTCTTATTCCATCAGTTCCAAAGATTGATTGCATAATTAAATTTCAGTAATCAAAGAAATTTGTGTTAGCTATTAAATAATTATTTTATCAGTTGATTAAAAGCTTATAGATTTCAATTCTCTTTATTTGTTTAACTTATTTAAGATACCTTTAGTTAGTAATACCTTAATAGTGCAATCTGAAAGTCAAGAGCCAATTTTAAAGACAAATTTTAGAATAGTACTTGTTTTGATTATATCTATTGTTTTTATTTCAGTGCTCTTGTTTAAAAATTTATTTTTTAAATCAACTTATCTTCTAAAGAGTTTTGGAGAATTATCAGTTGAGCCTGAAATAGCTTTTACAAATAATAAACCTACCTTTCTGGAATTTTATGCAGAGTGGTGTGAAGTTTGCAAAGAAATGGCTCCACAAGTTTCTTCTCTTAAAGATGAATATGAAAAAAATATTAATTTTGTTTTTTTAAATGTTGATAATCAAAAATGGAGTAATTACATCCAGAAGTTTTCTGTCAACGGGATTCCTCAAGTTAATCTTTTTGATAAAAAAGGCAATCTAATATCTACTTTTATTGGTAAACAAGATGAAATAAAAATAAGAGAATCTATTAATAATTTAGAAAAAGAAGAGAATCCCTTTGAGGAAATTATTAATGCTGAATTTTCAATAATTCAAGAAAATAAAAAAAATGAGGTTAGTCCACGTAGTCATGGATAATTTTTACCATCCTAAAGATTTTGATACAATAGGAAAACTTTTTTTAAAAATATACTTGCAATCCTGAGCGATAGACTTGTGTTCTTTTTGGGTGCCGTGAGCTGATCTTAAATGAATGTAATGGATCCACGATCTACATGATCCAGACATATAAATTCTTGTTGGAGTAGCTAATGGTAAAACAAATCTTGCACATTCTTTGGCTACGCCTTCAGCGAGTAAATCTTCATATAATTCTGACGCAGCCTGAAAATGTAAAACAATTTTTTCATTGAATCTTTTTTTTAACTCATCAGGGAGATCAGGGATTGAATTTTGCCTATTTTTGAAATCTTGACGTCTTAGTTCTGGTAAGGGAATATTACCCAATTGAGAACTATCTGCATATCTCTGTGAAAATTCCTGGAAAGTAAAAGATCTATGTCTTAAAATTTGTGCAGCAATACCTCTGTTGGTTTCTATTTGTAAAGTCATAAATGATTGTTCGAAAACGCTCCAGTGTTCATTTTTAATGCAATAACTCAATAATTTTGAGTAGTCCTCATTTTCTTGATTTTTTGGGTTACTAACTCTTGCAATGTAAGCCATTGTTTTTTCTGCATCAGGAGTTAGCGAAATTAGTTCAACTTTACTCATTTTAGATTTTCGCTAGAGTTACCTTCTCTGGTTGGTTTTGATATTTACCTCTTCTATCTTCATAGGTTGTAGAGCATGGATCACCTTCAAAAAAGAGTAGTTGGCAAATACCCTCCTCTGCGTAAATTCTGCAATCTGCACCAGAACTATTACTAAACTCTAAAGTTAGATGACCTTCCCATCCTGCTTCTGCAGGCGTCGTATTAACAATTATTCCTAGTCGTGCGTAAGTACTTTTACCTATGCAGATCACAGTTATATTTTCCGGTACTTTCATCTTTTCTAAAGCCACTCCTAAACCATAGGAGTGAGCAGGAAGAATAAAAAAGTCTCCATCATCGTCATGGTGAAGAACAGTTTTTTCTAAATTATTAGGATTAAATTTTTTGGGATTCATCACAGTACCAGGGATATGTCTGAAAATTAGGAATTCTTTTGATGAAAGTCTCAAATCATATCCATAGGATGAACATCCGTAGCTCAAAACAGGCTTTTGTTTATTGTCAGGCTCAAGATGCCTCACTAAATTTGATTGAAAAGGCTGTATCATACCTTCCGAGGCTTTTTGATTTATCCAGAGATCATTCTTTAGCATTGTTTTATGAGCGAAGTTCAGTAATTTGGTTGGCCATTAATAATAGATCTTTAGGTATATCTGTACCAGTAAGGATTACATCTCCTGATATAAATCGGTTTTCAAGTGTTGAAATCAAATCATCTTTATCGATAATGTTCATGTCAATAGCCAAAAAAATTTCATCAAGTATCACTTGTTCATACTCTCCAGACTGTAGTTTTTCTTTGCAAAAATTCCATAATTCAAAAGTAGATTCATGAATAGATTTTTTTAAATTTTTATTATTTTCAATTTCTTCAGAATTGTATTGATCAAAGGAATGTGATGATCTTACCCAGGTCAGATTGCCGCATAGCTTTACTGCATTATCAATTCCTTGCTTGACTCCTCCCCTCATAAATTGTATTAAGAGCACTTTCCTGCCAAGAGCAGCATTTCTTAGAGAGTCTCTAATGATAGATGGGTAACTTCCTCGGTATGATGATTGATAAATTTGAATTTGCCCATTTTGCGTATATCTTTTTCTGTTAATTTTGTTAGCAGTATTTATATTTACAACATCAAGATTACTTTTCGAATATATATGGGATTGACTAATTACCATTATTTAAATTCTTTCTACATGCAGTATAATTAGAATCTATTGACACTGCATATAGTGTAATTTTACTTAAAAAAAGGGTTAAGCAAGTACAAACTGATTTTTAAAGGGTCATTGATAAACCAATAAGAATTTAAAATTGTTACTGTTGATACAAGAAATTTTAGAGTGTCTCCTTAAATTTTCTAATAGTAAAGTTATTTATGATACCTGCTTCACGAGGATTCAACCGCTTTAGTTCGCAACAGTCAGGACAAAGTAAAATCAATTCTGTTGGAGAACGTTTTCCAATTAATAGGACTTTAATGGAAGTGATTAAAGGTCTAGATGGAGCAAGCACAGAAATGGTTGAGAGATCTAAAACAATATTTTTCCCCGGGGACCCTGCTGAAAGAGTTTATCTAATAAGAAGAGGTGCAGTAAGGCTCTCAAGAGTTTATGAGTCAGGTGAAGAAATAACTGTTGCTCTTTTAAGAGAGAATAGTCTCTTTGGTGTTTTATCTCTTCTAACAGGTCATAGATCTGATCGTTTTTACCATGCGATAGCATTCACAAGAGTTGAAATGATAACAGCACCTGCAAATTCTGTTTTAAGAGCTATAGAGGAAGATGCATCAGTGGGACTGCTTTTGTTACAGGGTCTTTCTAGTAGGATCCTGCAAACTGAAACAATGATAGAAACTCTTACACACAGAGATATGTCTTCTCGTTTAGTAAGTTTTTTAATGGTTCTTTGTAGAGACTTTGGAGTTGCAGGTGAAAAAGGTATTACAATAGATCTAAGGCTTTCACATCAGGCAATTGCTGAAGCTATTGGTTCTACAAGAGTAACCATTACAAGATTATTGGGAGATTTAAAGGATTCAGGGCTTCTTAACATTGAAAGAAAAAAGATCACAGTATTCGATCCGATTGCTCTTGCAAAAAGATTTAATTGATCCATCATTAATTATGATGTACTGAGTGTATACAAAAGTGTGGCTTGGATTTTAATTGTTTTTTTAATATTTTTAGGGGGACTTATTGCACCATTTGGGGATATTCTTGGAACAAAGATCGGAAAAGCAAGATTTAGTATCTTAAAATTAAGACCGAAAAAAACAGCAACTATAATAACTATAATTACCGGAGGATTTATTAGTTCAATATCCATAGGGTTATTGATTCTAATTAGTGAAGAATTTAGGCAAAGGCTTTTTGTGGATATTCCTTTGTTGCAAAAAACTTTAGATAAAAGTAAAAAGGCTTTAATCCCTTTACAAAAAGAACGAAAAGAACTTGAAACTAAAATTATTCAAAAAGAAAACGAGTTAAATCAATTAAAAACTAGTATTAAAGAATTTAGGAGAGGCAATATCGTTATTAAAAGAGGGCAAACTTTATTTATTGCTGAGGTTAATTCTAGCTCAAATATAAAATTAGATTTAACAAAAATCTATAATGAAGCTGATAAATTTGTTAGAAAAATTGTTATCCCGACTAACAAAGATGTAAAAAATATTCTTTTGTGGAGAACTAGTGATATTGCAAACATTGAGACAATAGCTTCTAGAGGCGGCGAGTGGATTTTATTAATTAAATCAGCAACAAATGTTTTAAAAGGGGATAATTATGTTTTTGTATCTCCTGATTTATTAGAGAATAAATTTATAGTCAAAAAAGGAGACGTTATTACAAGTGCAATTTTGGGAGAAAGTGATTTAAATTTTAAAGCAATAAATTTAAAAATTAAATCATTGCTTAGAGAAACAAGGGATGAAATTAAGTCAAAAGGTTCACAAGTTGTTGAAATTAATACAAATGGAAATTTTTTAAAAAAAATTAGAGACTTTCTTCAAGAAAATCAAAATATAAATTTTATGTTAGAAGTAGTATCTTTGAGAGATAGCAAAACTGTAGAACCCATAGTCGTTGAAATTAATATTGTAAAGATTCCATCTTAAATGGCTAGAGTAGTAACTATTGATCCTGGAAAAAGTAAATGCGGCTTAGTGCTAGCTGAAATTAGTGAAAAAAAAGTTTACAAAGCGATCATTCTGAAAAGTGAATTACTTGAGAATTATCTTAGAAATTTAATTACCGCTGAGGACATAGAACAAATTATTATTGGTAATGGCACCACCAGCAGAGAAATTATAGAAAAACTAAATTTTTTTAAAAAAGAGATAATAACTTTTGAGGAAAAAAATACTACCTACAGGGCTAAAGCAAGATATTTCGAACTTTTTCCAATTAGTGGCCTAAAGTTTTTAATCCCTAGAGAAATTTTTATTCTTAATAAAAACCTTGATGCGATATCAGCTTTGATTATTTTAGAAGATTACTGCAAAATGAAGTTTACTTTGAATCAAAATATAGATTTTAAAACTTGGCTGAAATAGTGAATTTATATTCATTCCCTGCTTCTAGTTCATAATCTTTTTTTAATAAAAATCTCAACAAGGCATCCTCAATTAAAGCTCTTCCCAAAGGTGGATTTACTGTTAATGAACCTTTTTGAAAAGACCATACAAAAGTCCACCGAAATTGACTAGCTTTAACAACCCCCTGAATTTGCTTTTTTGAGAAGGAATATTCCTTAACACTTATATTGGCAATCGTTTCAGGTTTTGAACGCATTACTTAAGGTTAGTCTTTGTTAAAAGAGTTTAATTCATTAATTATATGATCTTCTTTTTTAGTATTTAGTTGTTCGAGGGATTCTATTACTCTCTCATACACTTTATCCAATATTAATTTTTCTTCCAGAGAAATATTTCCTAATACATGTGAAATGGTATTGAAATTTTTTTCTCCTTTTAATAGAGGAGGTGACCCAATACCAATTCTTATTCTCTTAAAGTTTTGTGTCCGCAATTGTTCAATGATGCTCTTAAGCCCGTTATGTCCTCCTGAGCTTCCTTTTCTTCTAAATCTTATTTTCCCAAGGGGAAGATCTTTATCATCGACTATTATGAAAATCTGATCTAAGTTTATTTTGTACCAATCAACTATTGCTCGGACAGCATCACCACTGCTATTCATAAACGTATTTGGTATAAATAACCTGAAGGTAGAATTATTGATTTGAAATTCTGAACAGGAACTTTTAAGTTTATCTTTTAATAAAAAATTTGAATTATATTTTTTTGAGAGCTTTTCAAGCAGTAAAAAACCAATATTGTGTCTACTGTTGTAATATTTTTTACCAGGATTCCCAAGTCCAATTAAATATATTTCTTGCATGGCGTATTTCTAAATCTCACCTTATTGAGAATTATGAATATATATAAACTATAACTAATTAATAAAAATTAAATTTCAAAAAAGTTATTTAGGAATAACTAAATGAACCAAATAACTTATTGAGAAAATTTTGGAAATTAGTTTCCGTTCCAATCTACTGAGAAACCCTGTAGTAGTAAGGATTGGTTATAAATTTGTAGAAGAATAACTAAAAAAACAAGTAGTAGTAGACCTATGACAGTCATCACAGGAACTGCTCCCCAACCAGGTACTACTTTCCCTTGACCTGAATTGCCAATTGCTTTTAGAAGACTGCCTAAGGCTGTTTTTTGACCCATTTGAATCACAAAATCGAATATTATTTCGCTATTGTATAAGAACTTATACATAAATTGTTTACAAACTTAGCAAAATTGATGCAAACTTTATCATCTGCTCCAGATCCTGCAGTTTCCATTGCAGTCACAATTCTGGCATTACTTCTGGCTTTAACCGGTTTTGGTCTTTGGACTGCATTTGGACCTAAAGCAGCAAAGCTTACTGATCCTTGGGATGACCACGACGATTAATCTTCATTAAAGTATTTCAAAATTTTCCAAAAATACAAAAAAGTAAACAATTAACCATAGTTTAATTATAAATTTAATAGGATATAAATCTGTCAGCACTAGTAATTCCATGCTTGCCTTAAAAATTTCTGTTTACACTATCGTCTTCTTCTTTGTTGGAATATTTCTTTTCGGTTTCTTAGCAAGTGATCCTACAAGGACGCCTAATAGAAAAGATCTAGAAAGTCCTCAAGATTAAATATTTCTATCTAAGAAGTCATATTGAAAATCTTGAAATTTAGAAAACTTATATTTACAAATTTATTTTTACTTAACTTATTCAGTTTTTCATACCCCGGTTTTACTTCATCTTTTTATAGAAATTTTTTTCGAGTAGATGATTTAAATAAAAACCATACAAAACTATCAGTTCTAAAAAAAACTTTTTCAGATAGTAAAATTGAAGAAAATTTCGAACTTACGAAGGAAATAGCTTTAAAAGGGATTTTAAATCAAAATTCCCAGCTGGAAATAGAATCTGATAAACAATTCCAGCAAGAATCTGTTTTATATGCTGAGGGTAATGTAATTGCTAATTATAAAGGAAATACTTTAAAAGCTGATTTTCTTGTCTACGACAAGTCGAAAGGAATTGTTGAAGCAGAGGGTGATGTTCTCTTAGTCCTTGGAGATCAAGTCTTTAGAGCAGAGAAAATTAATTTCGATTTTAGAAATAATAAAGGTTCTTTTACTAAAGTAAAAGGTTTAATAAAAACTAAAAATCTTTTAGAAAATTTGAATTTAACTTCTAAGGATTCTGATAGGAACTCATTAGTTATACAAAAAATAAAAAAAGTAAAGGCTCTACATACACCAAATGGAGTCAATAATTGGATTTTTTATACAGATGAACTAAAAGTAAAAAGTAACCAATGGTTTGCCAATAAAGCAATTTTCACTAATGATTTGCTTGAAACTGATCAAATTGATTTTGTTATTAATGACCTTAAAATTACTGCTAATGATGATAGTTTAGGAATCAAATCATCGATAAGTTTTTTAGTTTTAGAAGATAAGTTTGCAATACCTTTTTGGTTTGGAAATAGAACAATAAGGGATTCTAAACAGGGCTATTTATTTGGTCTTCAACCTAAATGGTTTATTGGGTTAGATAATTTAGAGAAGGATGGTTATTTTATAGGCAGAAGATTAGACCCAATAAAATTAACTGACGAATTTCAACTCAATCTAGAGCCCCAATTTTTGATTCAAAGATCAATCCAAAATTATACAAATAGTTTTGTTGGTGAGGGAGAATCCATAACAGCTGATAAAGAAAAAAGAGATACCTATATGCCTGATTATTTTGCTTTAGATTCAGAGGTTATTGGGACAGTGAACAATTGGGATATTAAATTTTCAAAGAAACTCAATTCGTTTGATTTGGAAAAGTTTCCATATGCTTCAAGGTTTAAGTTGAATTTAAGCAAGGATATTGACTTTTTTGATTCAAAATGGCTTATAAGTTTATATGGGGTTTATAGAGATAGGATTTGGAATGGTTCAATAGGAGAAGCGGAAGTTTATTTAGGTTATGGTTCAAAACTAGAAAAAACAAATACTTGGGAAACAAATGGAATTACAAAGACTGAAAGAATAAATTTCGGTTTAGGAAGCTTTAAGGGGGAAGAGTTAAATAGTAAAAGTTTAGTAAGTAGTTATAGAAATAGTATTTTTTATTCATTAGATCAAAAGTTTCCCTTAAAAATTAAAGAACCTAAAAACAAATTTGTTGATGCATCATTTGTTTATATTTTTGAGCCAGTTAAACAAGGAATCTATCTTGATACAAAATTAGCTATTTCATCTTCTATTTATGATGGTGGTAATCATCAAGAGTATATAGAATTTGGAGCTGGTCCTGAATTTGTCTTTGGAGAATTTAAGAAAAAATATTTTGATTATACAAAAATAAGTTTATTTCCTTCTTATAAACTAAAAAGCGGTGACAGCATTTTTAAATTCGATCAAGTTTCTGATAAATTTACTTTAGATTTAGCTTTTGATCAACAAATATTGGGTCCTTTACTCTTAAAAACAGATGCTACTTTAAATCTTGATAAAAATTCACAAGATTATGGAGATTTTGTAAGTTCAAAAATTTCGATAAGTTTAAAAAAAAGATCATATGAAGTAGGGGTTTTTTATCAACCTCAAAATCAATCTGGAGGAATAAGTTTCTCTCTATATGGTTTCGAATAATTCATTGGATTGATTAAACTTTGTGTAGGGTAAATCGTTTATTTTTTTTTCAATTAGTTTTTTATTTGCAAGAAGTGTTGATGTTGCGTCCCACTCCCCAGACAAAAACATATTTTTTGAAGAATTCTTTATTTCTAAATCAAAATTAAAAAAAGTAGATTTGAAAGTTGATTCTTGAATGTTAATTTCACATAAGGAATTATTTATATTTTTATTTTCTTGTATATTTTTAACTAATTTTTTTGGGAGTGTGAAACATGGTATTCCAATAGCGATACAATTGCAATAGAAAATTTCTGCAAAACTTTCTCCAATTATCGCTCTTATTCCCCACCTAAGCAGTGCTTGTGGTGCATGTTCTCTGCTAGATCCGCATCCAAAATTACTATTAACAATAAGTATTGAGGATCCTTTATTCGATTTCAAATCAAAAGGATGTTTACCTTTAAGATTTTTTCTATCGTCTTCAAAAACGGATTGTCCTAAATTATCGAAATTTACACATTTTAAAAAACGAGCTGGAATAATTCGATCAGTATCAATGTCATCACCAATTAATACTATCGATTTACCTACTATTTTTGATATTGGCCCTACTGGGGACTGAAACTTTTTGATCATTTTTACATAAAATCTCTTATGTCTGTTACTTTTCCTGATATTGCAGCAGCAGCAACCATCGCTGGACTCATTAATAATGTCCTTCCAGTTGGCGATCCTTGCCTTCCTTTGAAATTTCTATTACTAGAACTAGCACTCACTTGATTACCTATTAACTTATCTGAATTCATTGCTAAACACATTGAACAGCCTGGTTCTCTCCATTGAAAACCTGCATCCAGGAAAATTTTATCGAGTCCTTCTATTTTTGCTTCTTTAGCTACTTTCTCAGATCCCGGGACTACAAATGCTTTTACATTCTGAGATACTTTTTTGTTTTTAATTACTTTAGCAGCAACTCTTAAGTCACTGATTCTTCCATTGGTGCAACTGCCTATGAAACAAACATCAATTGGAGTATCCTTAATCGACTGACCTTGCTTGAAACCCATGTATTCATAAGCTTCTTCAGCAACAAATTGGTCATCTGGGGGCAATTCTTCTAAGAGAGGGATCTTTTGGTTGATGCCTACACTTTGACCAGGAGTAATTCCCCAGGTTACGGTTGGTTCTACTTTTGAAGCATCAATTTTAGTTACATCATCATAAATAGAATTTGCATCGCTTTTTAATGATTTCCACCATAAGAGTGCTTCATCCCAATTCTCATTTTTGGGCGCACATAATTTATTTTTAATGTAACTAAAAGTCTTTTCATCAGGATTTATGTAGCCGCATCTCGCCCCACCTTCAATAGACATATTGCATATTGTCATTCTCTCTTCCATTGATAATGAATTGATTGCAGGTCCTGCGAACTCATATGCAAAACCTACTCCAGCCTTTACACCAAGTTTATTAATAATATGAAGAACTAAATCTTTAGCATAGACCCCATTGGATAATTTATTTTCGCACCAAATCTGCCTTACTTTCAATTTGTTCATTGCTATGGTTTGGGTAGCAAGAACATCTCTTACTTGGCTTGTACCTATACCAAAAGCAATGGACCCAAAAGCTCCATGCGTTGAAGTATGAGAATCTCCACAAGCAATTGTCATACCAGGCTGGGTTAGCCCCAATTCTGGAGCTACTACATGAACTATACCTTGATTTCCACTACCAATATTAAAAAATTCTATCTTATGTTCTAAGCAGTTTTTTTCAAGTGTTTCAATCATTTGCTCGGCAAGATTATCTTTGAAAGGTCTGCTTTGATTATCCGTTGGCACAATATGATCAACTGTAGCGACAGTCCTACTAGGGAATTTTACTTTTAAATTTTTGTCTTTTAAAGCGCCAAAAGCTTGAGGACTTGTTACTTCATGGATGAGGTGAAGACCAATAAAAATTTGATCTGAGCCACCAGGAAGACTGGAAACTTTGTGTAAATCCCAAACTTTATCAAATAAGGTATCTTTACTCAATTTGTAAAAAAGTTACTCACTATTTGATAATAGGATTAATCTGAGGCTGTTTAAACACACATTTACACTTAGTGTTTGAATTTCAAGTCTATTTCTGGTTGAGTTAAATTGTTTTTTTATAGTTGTTACATAATTGTTCGGCCCTGAAATTGAAATATAGACAAGTCCAACTGGTTTATCTTGACTGCCTCCGTTAGGACCAGCTATTCCACTGATTGATATTGCCCAATCTGCTCTTAATTTCTCTTTGACATTAATTGCCATAGCCTCACAAACTTCTTCAGAAACAGCTCCATATTTTGTAAGCTTTTCTTCAGAAATATCTAATAATGAATGTTTTAGTTCATTACTATAGGAAACAATACTACCTTGAAAAACTTGAGATGAGCCTGAGATTGATGTTAGTGATGCAGATAGCAGGCCTCCGGTACAGGATTCAGCAAAAACAATAGTTTGTTTCCTCTTGGTTAATTCTTTTATTAAGATGCTTGGAAGTGTATCATTATCCTCTCCAAAAATAAATTTAGAAAACTCTTGTTTTAATTTTTCTTTTACAGGTTTAATAATATTCTTTGCTTCAACCTCATTCTTAGCTCTGGCTGTGATTCTGAGTTTAACTTCTCCTAAGTTGGCATATGGAGCAACTGTCGGGTTTTTAAGATTTAATATATCGTTAATTTTTTCCGCAACACTAGATTCTCCAATACCTGCAAATTTAAGGGTATTTGAAAAAAAGGAATAAGTATCTGAAAATTTGGTTTTAATGAAATCAAACGCCGTTTCTTCCCACATAGTTTTCATTTCACTAGGTACTCCTGGGAAAGTAAGAATAGTAAATCCTTTTATTGGTTCCCAAATCATTCCTGGGGCAGTGCCCCTAGGATTATTAATTATTTGAGCATTTTTTGGGAAGAGACATTGTTTCCTTAAGCTAGATGAATCATCCTGGAGTTTTGAGTTTGGCAGCTTTTGTTTAATTTCATCCCATAAGTCCTGTCTCTCATAAAGAGATACATTAAAAGATTTGGCTATTGCTTCAGTAGTTAAGTCATCTGGGGTGGGCCCCAAGCCACCAGTTGTAATAAGAAGATTACTCCTTTTCGATATTTCTTGAATTACTTTTATAATTCGATTACGATTATCACCTACAGTTGATTGCCTAAAATGATTTAAGCCTAGTTGAGATAACTGTTCAGAAATCCATTGAGCATTTGTATTTATTATATTTCCTAAGAGTAGCTCTGTTCCAATAGAAAGAATTTCAACTCCCTTGGAGTTAGGACTCATTTTATTGATGCTTCAAGTTTGCCTTCATAAAGAGGAAAACGATTACATAAGGTTAATACTCTTTCTTTACATTGACTTTCAATCAGTGAATCGTCAGGGTTAAGTAATCTATCAGCAATAATTTCTCCAACTTCAGCAAAAGCATTCTCATTAAAGCCTCTAGTAGTTAAAGCAGCAGTTCCCAACCTTAGTCCGCTAGTTACAAAAGGTGATTCAGGGTCAAATGGAACGGTATTTTTATTTGCAGTGATATTCACTTCACTTACTAGCAAGTCGGCAATTTTACCAGTCATATTGATACTTCTTAAATCGAGTAAAACAATATGGTTATCAGTGCCTCCACTAACGATATTGATACCTCTATTTATTAAAGTTGAAGCTAGAACTTTTGCATTTTTTATTACTTGTTGGGAATAATTAACGAAATCTGGCTGCAAAGCTTCTCCAAATGCAACTGCTTTTGCGGCAATTATGTGTTCGAGGGGACCACCCTGAGTTCCAGGGAAAACAGATTTATCAAATTTCTTTCCAAATTCTGCATCTTTACATAAGATAAGTCCCCCTCTAGGCCCTCTTAATGTTTTATGAGTAGTTGTAGTTACCACATCACAATAAGGTATTGGATTTGGGTGAAGTTTACTTGCTACAAGACCAGCAATATGTGCAATATCAGCCATTAAGAAAGCTCCAACTTCATCTGCAATATTTCTAAATGATTCAAAATCGATTGTTCTTGGATAAGCAGAATATCCGCATATGATTAATTTTGGTTTTGTTTCAAGTGCTATCTCTTTAATTTCATCAAAATTTAATTCACTAGTTTCTTTATTCACACCATAATGAACTGCATTGAACCACTTACCACTCATATTTACTGGAGACCCATGAGTTAGGTGTCCACCATGAGATAAATCCATCCCCATGATTGTGTCGCCAGGTTTAAGCAGACTTAGGAAAACAGCAGCATTTGCCTGGGCACCACTATGGGGTTGAACATTAGCCCAATTTGCATTAAATAATTTTTTCGCTCTCTGAATAGCTAATTCTTCGATTTCATCAACAAATTCACATCCCCCGTAATATCTTTTTTGAGGTAATCCCTCGGCGTATTTATTTGTAAGTACTGAACCTTGAGCCTGCATAACGGCAATTGATGCGAAATTTTCGCTTGCGATTAACTCAAGATGAGTCTCCTGCCTATTTTTTTCGGAATTGATAAAATTTGATATTACCGGATCACTTTCTTTAAGGTTTTGAAGGATATTCATTGAATTTGATAAGTCATAAACATAATATAGACGATATTTTTTAGAAAAATATAAAAAGAATATTTCAGAATTTTAAACGCGCCTGGAGAGATTCGAACTCCCGACACCCTGATCCGTAGTCAGGTGCTCTAATCCACTGAGCTACAGGCGCATAATTATGTAATATCTCTGTTTCAGGGTCTCTTAGTCAACTAGATTTCGGGTAAAATGTCTATTATTAACAATCTTATTATTAATATGCCTATAAAGTGGTACGGAAATGGTGATTTAGAAGATCCAATCTATAAACATTTTTCTCGAATAGTAAATTTTGTTATTCACTGCATGATATTCACTGCGATTGTAAGTGGCACGTGGCTTTTAAAAGAGATTAAATATGAAATTGGCTATTTTAATAATTTTGCTATTGTCTGGTCAGTTCTTTTGGCTTCCCATTTACTTTTCGTAATTATAAAAAAACCTAAAGATACTTCAAAACAATCAACTTAAATCAATTTATATTTATGGACTATCAGATACGTATAAGTGATCTAGAAAATGTTATTTCTGAAAAGGTTTTTATTAAAATAGAAAAGTGGAATTTGTATCTTGGAGATGCTGGATTAGCTAGGCAACTTGCTATTGAATGTATAAGCAATAAAGATCGAGGCCCATTGGAGGCTGCAAAATTAAGTTTGAAAGCAATAAATGTAAAAGTAGGGGATGGTATTAATATTATTCCACTAATTAATTTAATCACTAACTCACAAATTTTAGAATTAGAGGAGATTTTGGAAAGTTTTTTTTAAAAACTAAATCTTTTTTTTTGAAACTTGAAATTTATTTACTTTCAAGCATTTTGTAAGTAAATAATAAATTACAAAAAAAGTTAGAGTTCCAAATATCAATAATAAAAATTCCGCTAGATTTGAATTGAAGTTATTCGTGGTTTTCAGAATAGTAAAACAAAGTGTGCAGTCTACAAATGCTGCTAATGACATAAGGCTAATCTTCCTCAATAATTCCAAGTTAGGCAAGATGATATTTTCATTGCGCAGATTAAAAGAAAGAAAAATACAAACTATAAAGTTGACTATTACTGAAGATAAAATTATTCCTACAACTCCAAAATTATATGGAGAAAGATTTCCAAAATTATTAATTGGGGCACCAATTAATAACCAATCAAAAAAAATATTTAATATTATCCCTGCTAATGATGACTTGAAAGGGAAGTTTGTTTTTTCTATTGAATAGTAAGTTCTTACTAATAAATCTCTATAAAGATAAAAGGGTATGCCAACTGCATAAGCAATTAATATATTCTTTACTTTTAAAGTTGCTGAATAATCAAAAGAGCCTCTTTGAAAAACTAATTGTACGATTTGATTATTGAATGTTATGAAAAATCCGGTTAAAAAAATAGCTGTCAAGAAACAGTACTCTATCCCAGATAACAATTGCTTTTGGAAACCTCTTTTGTCTTTTTCACTTCTCAATTTAGAAAATTTTGGAAGTAATGGCAGAATCAAGGAGTTAGATAATATACCTAAGGGGGCTTGTATAAGAAAGTTTCCGTAAGCTAGTCCAGATGCTGCGCCTGGAAAACTTGAAGCGAAAAACATATCGATAAAAACATTTATTTGACTTAGACCTGATGAGATAGATGCTGGAATAATTAGTTTGAAAATCCTCCTCTCTTCATCATTAAATAAATTGAACTTTGACTCCAATCTCAAGAGACCAATTTTATTTATTTCCCAAATTTGAACAACAAACTGAATTAAAGTTCCTGTCAAAGTTGCAAATGCCAGTAATCCCGTATAAGTAAAGAAATTAGAAGATGTATTTTCTTGGTTGAAAATCCAACTAAATAAAATAAAAAAAATAATAGTTACGCTTGTTATTGCTGGACTTATACTTGATAAAAAGAATTTTCTTTGTGAATTTAAGGCGCCAAAGCTTAAACCTATGAAGCCGGATAGAGGGATGCAAGGTGTAAGTATTTTTAGTTGGTAAGTGGCAATAGATTTAGCTTCGTAACTTAAATTCGGAGCTAATAAATCAATTAATAAACTGGAATTCGAGTAAATCAATATGGCTAAAATTGATAATAATATTGAAAGTTTTATGCCTACTTGAGTTAAAACAATCCCTCCATTTTTTTTGTTAAGCGGAGTTAAAACTGCAACGACTGCGTTATGCAATGGACCATTAATACCCCCAATGATTATTAGCAAAAAACCAGGAATTATATATGCATAATTAAACGCGTCGTATGTTACACCAACCCCAAAAGCAGCAGCTATAAATATTTGTCTTATACATCCAGCTAATTTACTTAGACTAGTACCAAAAGAAATTGAAAAAACATTATTTTTTAAAAATGAATGCATTTGGATTTGTCTAAATTTTCAAGAAGTTTAAGTTTCAATTATATTTGATTTCTAATTAACGACATATTTTATGAATGATAGGATAATTGATTTTGATCCATTAATTGAAGGGGTTTTAATTAAGAGGTATAAAAGGTTTCTTGCAGATATTAAATTAGAGAGCGGAGAGGTAGTAACTGCTCATTGTGCCAACACAGGCCCAATGAAGGGACTTTTGAGTGATGGAGCAAAAGTAAGAATAAGTGTTTCCACTTCTCCAAAAAGAAAATTACCTTTTACTTGGGAACAGATATGTGTTTTTAATTCAAAAAATGAGGAGGTTTGGGTAGGTATCAATACTCTATTTGCAAACAAGTTAATCAAAAAGGTTATTGAGAAAAATCTGCTAAAAGAAATAATAGGTGAAATAGAGACAATTAAATCTGAAGTTCCTTATGGAAAAGATAAAAAAAGCAGAATTGACTTTTTTTTAACCCCAAAATCTTCAAATCCTGATAAACGTAACATTTACCTAGAGGTTAAAAATACGACTTGGATTAAAGAAAATATAGCCCTATTCCCTGATACAGTCACGAAAAGAGGCCAAAAACATCTCAAGGAATTAAAGGAATTAATTCCTGAAAGTAAAAGTGTTTTAGTGCTTTGTATTACGAGAAAAGACGCTTGTTTTTTTGCTCCTGGAGATGATGCAGATCCCTTATATGGCAGTCTTTTTAGAGAATCTTTAAGTTCAGGAATGATAACTATCCCATGTTCCTTTGAATTTCATAAAGACCATGTATCATGGAGAGGAATTAAACCTTTGAAATAAATAAAATCTTGAAAATTGGAAACTATTAAAAAAAAAAATTTTTAAATTTAACAGATATAGTTTTAGGGTGCAACTATAAAAATGGTAACAACGACTACTAGACACTAATAAGTTTTTTGAGCAAAATTGAATATGAAAGGAAACAGCACAAACTGTTTTTTTGCAGATCTAATTTTTTTTTATGACCACTGCTTTGCAAACGCCTCAAAGGCGCTCTAGGTCCAGATTACAAGATGCAAGTCTTGTTAATGGACCTATGCTCCTTTTGAGGAGTATTCGAGGATTTAGTTCAAACCGCTCTATGTTGTGGCTTGCGACTGTTCCTTTAGCTTTGTTTGGTTTAGGTATTTTTAATCTTTCAGCTCACGCAGCTGATTTACCTGAGTTGAATGCAGCTTTTCTTGCTAACAATTTATGGCTTTTGATCGCTACAATTTTAGTGATCTTTATGAACGCTGGTTTCGCTATGGTTGAGGCTGGTATGTGTCGTTCTAAGAACGCAGTAAACATTCTTGCTAAAAACCTTTTCGTATTTGCTCTAGCTGTAACCTCTTATTGGTTTATTGGCTATTCATTAATGTACGGAGGAAGTGTTGCTGACGGATGGCTTTATTTTGGAGGCTTATTTTTTGATCCAACAGTTACTGCAGATATGGTAACTGATGCTGGATTAGTCCCAACTGTTGATTTCTTGTTCCAGTCTGCATTCGCAGGAACTGCGGCAACTATCGTATCCGGTCTTGTTGCTGAAAGAGTTAAATTTGGAGAATTTGTTGTTTTTGCTGTTGTATTAACTGCATTTATATATCCAATTGCTGGTAGCTGGAAATGGAATGGTGGTTGGCTTGATTCTTTAGGTTTTGTAGACTTTGCTGGTTCTTCAATTGTTCACTCAGTTGGAGCATGGGCGGGTCTTGTAGGAGCTATGCTTCTTGGACCAAGAATTGGCAAATACTCTGATGGGAAACCACAAGCTATGCCTGGACACAACATGGCTATAGCTACTTTAGGTGCATTAGTTCTATGGATAGGTTGGTATGGATTTAACCCCGGTTCTCAACTTGCTATGGATCAATGGGTTCCATATGTTGCTGTAACAACTACTTTGGCAGCAGCAGCTGGTGCTATTGGTGCAACTATTGTTTCAACATTAACTTCTGGTAAGCCTGATCTTACAATGATAATTAACGGAATCCTTGCTGGTTTGGTTAGTATCACTGCTGGCTGTGGTGATATGACTCTTGCTGGAGCCTGGTTCGCAGGACTAGTGGGCGGAATAATCGTTGTATTTTCTGTTGCAGCACTTGATGCCGCTGAAATCGATGATCCTGTAGGTGCATTCTCTGTTCATGGAGTTTGTGGTGTATGGGGTACTGTAGTTATCGGTCTCTGGGGTACAGCTGTACAAGGTGACGGAGCAGGTATGGGATTGTTCAATGGCGGAGGTATTACCCTTCTTCTAGTTCAAGCTCTTGGTGCCGCAGCTTATGCTATTTGGACACTAGTTACTTGCTGGATTGCCTGGTCTGTAATTGGAGGATTATTCGGTGGAATCCGAGTATCTGAAGAGGAAGAGACCCAAGGCTTAGATATAGGAGAGCATGGAATGGAAGCATATCCAGACTTTGCATCTGCTAAATAATCTAACTGAAAATTGATTTAAGAAACCTGACTTGTGTCAGGTTTCTTTTTTTTTACGAATAATTATTTAAAACGTTGTAATATAAAAAGATGGATACTCAAGCTTTTAGAAGATCCCTTCATCATTCTGATAGATACAATAGAAGGGGTTTCGATTCTCCAACAAAAAGAGCTCAAGCGTTAGAGGAAGCTTACCAAAGTGATTTGATAAGTTCTATTAGGGATAATGGTTTTACTTACACTAAAGGTAGACTAAATATTAAATTAGCCCAAGCCTTCGGCTTTTGTTGGGGAGTTGAAAGAGCCGTAGCAATGGCTTACGAAACTAGAAGGCATTACCCCAATGAGAATATATGGATAACAAACGAAATAATTCATAATCCCTCGGTTAATGATCATTTAAGAAAAATGAATGTGAAATTCATTTCTGCTAAAAATGGAATTAAAGATTTCTCTTTAGTTTCTAACGGGGATGTTGTTATCCTTCCTGCCTTCGGAGCTACTGTTCAAGAAATGAAACTCTTGCATGAGAAAGGTTGTCATATTATTGATACAACTTGTCCATGGGTTTCTAAGGTTTGGCATACAG
This sequence comes from Prochlorococcus sp. AH-736-N03, assembly GCA_028140765.1. Lineage (GTDB taxonomy): Bacteria > Cyanobacteriota > Cyanobacteriia > PCC-6307 > Cyanobiaceae > Prochlorococcus_A. The sequence goes on from JAOIOX010000004.1 coordinate 23,801, forward strand.
TTGAAAAACATAAAAAACATATTTTCACATCTATTATTCATGGAAAATTTAAGCATGAAGAGACTCTCGCTACAAGTTCATTCGCAGGTAAATATTTAGTTGTCCTTGATCTAGAAGAAGCAAACTACGTATCTGAATATATTCTGGGGAGAGGTAATAGAAACGAGTTTATGAACAAATTTGCTAAAGCTTGTTCCAATGGATTTGATCCTGATAAAGATTTAGATAGAGTGGGAGTTGCAAATCAGACAACTATGCTTAAGAGCGAGACTGAGGAAATTGGAAAGGTTTTTGAAAAGACGATGTTAAAAAAATTTGGACCAGAAAACTTAAATAGTCACTTTTTAGCTTTTAATACTATTTGTGATGCAACTGAAGAAAGACAAGATGCAATGTTCTCATTGGTTGATGAAGAACTTGATATTTTAGTAGTTATTGGAGGTTTCAATTCTTCCAATACTACTCACCTACAAGAAATAGCAATTACTAAAAATATTTCTTCTTTTCACATTGATACGCCAGAGAGGATATCAGTTAAAGAAAACTCAATATTTCATAAACCACTTGGAGCAGAATTAGAACTTAAGAAAAATTTTCTACCTAGCGGGAAAATTAATGTTGGAATAACCTCAGGCGCATCCACTCCTGATAAGGTCGTTGCAGATGTTATTGAAAAGTTAATTGATATTGCTTCCTGAATTTTATTCATTTGTAAATTTGCTTAGTTTTTTTAATTTATTAGTCAGATAATTCCAAAAGATCTACTTTATTAACTAGAATAATGAAAAATTTATGAAGTATGGAAGACAAAGCACAAACTAATCCGGTTCAAACTGCAAGTATGAATAGAACTAAAGCTCCCCAAAAAGTTGAAGTTGTAGTTGCCAATTCATCTTCAGGTTCAGAGGTAAATATCCTTGGCGAACTATCGATTTTTGTTTTAAGAATAGGTTTTTGTGCTTTGATGATTCATCATGGCCTTGAAAAACTTCAAGATCCTCAGGGTTTTGCTGAGTTTGTAGTTGGTAAGTACTTCCCATTTTTGCCAGGTGATCCTGTTATTTGGACTTTTGGAGCAGCAATCACTCAATTGGTATGCCCTGTAGGATTGGCTTTAGGGATTTTCGCGAGGCTTTCTTCTCTTGGTCTATTCTCTACGATGGCATTTGCAGTTTATTTTCATCTCCTTGATACTGGACTAGAAGGTTTTCCTCTAGCAGTGGTTGAAGGTCATAATTATGCTTTCGAATTATCTTTTATATATGGAGCTATTTCTCTTTACTTTCTATGTGCTGGTCCAGGCAGACTATCTTTATTCAGAAAAACTAACAAGATTACATATTATCCAAAATCAACATAATTCAATGTAAAAAGTGCCTTTTTTGGGTAAATACCATTGAAATTCCTTTTGAATTACACATATCAATACTTTCTTGGTCTCTTACACTTCCTCCAGGTTGAATGATAGCCTTTATTCCATATTTATTTGCAAGTTCTACAGTATCTGCAAATGGGAAAAACCCATCGCTGGCCAAGACAGCATCATTACATAATTTTCCAGCTGCTTCTAATGCGATTTTTGCTGCTCCAACTCTATTCATTTGTCCTGCTCCAATTCCAATAGTTTTTTGGTCTTTTGCAATAACAATGGCATTAGATTTCACGTGTTTACAAATTTTCCATGCAAAATTTAGATCTAAGTTAGTTTGATTACTAGGATTTTTATTAGTTACTGAAATCCAATTTTCAGTTTTTTCTTCACTATCATCAGTATCTTGAACTAGTAATCCTCCCATTATTGATTTAGTAGAATTTTGATTCTTTTTTGGAAGTTGATCTTTTGAAAACTTTAAAATTCTTAAATTCTTTTTAGCTTTTAAAATTTCTAAAGCTTCCTTATCAAAAGATGGAGCGACGACACACTCTAAGAAAATATCTTTGAGGTGAATTGCGGTCTCACTATCAACATTTGAATTAAAAGCAACTATTCCTCCAAATGCACTAACTGAGTCGCATTCCAAAGCATTCAAAAATGCTTTGGAAGCTGAATTACTTATAGAGGCACCACAAGGATTATTGTGTTTTAAAATAACAGAGGCAAAGATGTTGTTTGTAAGTTCATCTTTTTCTGTGTAGCCAAATTCTAAAACTGTTGAAAGTGCCGACTCTAGATCTAATAGATTGTTATAACTTAAGTCTTTTCCTTGTAATTGTTCTGCTGAGTTCCATCCAATGTTACTTAAGCCATACCAGAAAGCTTTTTGATGTGGATTCTCCCCATATCTTAAGGTTCTGATTAGTGGATAAGATTCAATATATTTGGAAGATTGTAAATCTCTTTCTTTTCTTATCCAATTAGAAATTGCAGTATCATAGTCTGCTGTATGTTGAAAAGCTTCAAGGGCTAATTTTGCTTTATATGAGTCTTTCAATTCACCTTTTTTACTTTCTTCAAGAAAATTTTGATACTGACTAGGATCTACTAAAACGGAGACATCTTTATGATTTTTAGCAGCAGAACGAATCATAGATGGCCCTCCTATATCGATATTTTCAATAGCATCTTCCCATTTAGCTCCCTGATCTATAGTTTTTTTAAAAGGATATAAATTTACAACTACTAAGTCTATTAATTCAAGATTGTTAGCTTCTATATCTTTTTTATGTTCCTCATCAGTTCTTTTAGCTAATATTCCCCCGTGTATTTTTGGATGTAAAGTTTTAACTCTTCCCCCAAGAATTTCTGGAGAATTAGTAAAATCAGCAACTTTAATAACTGGAATTTTAGCCTCTATAAGATGTTTGGCAGTGCCTCCGCTTGATAAAATTTTATAATTAAATTGCTCTACCAATTCCTTACAAAATGGGATTATATTTTTTTTATCAGAGACACTTACTAAAGCTAATGGAGACATTATGGGAAAGTTTACTTACTTAAGAATATAAACATGAAATATGCTATCAATCATGAATTTGTCTCGATTAGCTCTCAAACTGCAACTCATAGAATTATTTTGATGCATGGTTGGGGAGCTGATTCAGATGACCTTTTAACATTTGGAAAGGAGATGACTGAAAAAATAAATCTTGATTTTGAGGTAATTTCTTTGAGGGCTCCTGGATTACACCCAAGCGGTCAGGGAAGACAGTGGTATAGATTATATCCACATGATTGGAATGGAGCTGAGGTTGAAGTAAATAAACTTTTAGTTACATTAAAAAATTTTGATACTGATAAGATTCCACTAAGAAAAACAATTTTGTTGGGGTTCTCTCAGGGGGCGGCGATGGCAATTGATGCGGGATTTAAGTTAAATTTTGGATTAATTGTTGCTTGTAGTGGTTATCCTCACCCCAACTGGTCCCCAGGAGAAAAATTCTCGCCATTGATTATTAGTCATGGCTTATTTGATGACGTTGTGCCTATAGATGCCTCTAGGACTATTTATGAAAAGGTAAAAAGTAAGTCTTCTAAATTTTGTGAATTATTAGAATTTGATGGATTTCATCAAATTGATTCAAATTTAATTAATTTTATAAGTTCAAATATATGTAATATTTTTTAAACAAAAGCGTATTCATATTCTTCAATCTCTTCCCAATCATCTGCAGTAAGTTCTAGACCCTCAAATATTTTTTCTTCACCAATTCCTTCAACTACAACTTTTAGTGATGGAAATAGAAAATGGTTTTCTTCAGCATATTGGGCGCTAAATAATCCTTTTTCACCCCAAAAAAATCTATCGGTGGTGTGTTCATTTCTTCTTACATTAAAAACTGAAGGCGCAGAGAGACCATTTTCAGCTATGAATCTTCTTGCTGCTGTAACTGGTTTATGTTTGCCAGTTTCGATATGATAAATAGGTACATGTGCCATTACTCTTTGGCCAGCCAATCTTCTTCTGCTGATTCTTTTTCTTTTTTTTGACATTGATTGGTACTCCTGAAATTATTAATGAGATTAGTCTTATTTATTTTTACTAATCTTATATATGTGATTTTAAATTCACTTCAAATTACATAGAGGACCCATCAACCCCTGATGTAGCTTAAAATATGATTAAATATTCATATTTAAGGCTGGCTAAAGTCAGACCTCTTTATATATCTTAATACTTTTTTCATATTTTACAAGCCCTTTTTCAAGTTTTTTTTAAAAAAAATTTCTCAATATTTCATTAATCATGAATCTTTCAAAAAAATTTGAAGAATTAATTTTAAAACAGCTAGAGAGTTTTGGTTGCTCAATGGGCGTGACTAATTTAGTTATGTATCTTGCTTCAGCTAAGCAAGGAACTAAAGCATCTTTTGAAATGATTGGTCAATGGCCGCAAATTGATCGGCTACTTACTTCAATAGAAGATGATCCTTCACTAAAGGTTTCATCGCCTAATAGAAGATGGTACCCGCTACAAGAAAACGATATTCTACTTGGTGTACTTCGGGTAGAAACTGATTTGAAAGGGGGGAATTGGCCAGTATCTCTCGACTCTAGATTAAAAGCTCTATCAATATCTTTAGCTAAATGTGTCTCAATCGAATTAGAACGTCAAAATAAAAATGAAGAAGTCAATTATTTAAAAAATCAGGTCAATGTCATAATTCATCAATTAAGGAATCCATTAGCTGCTATTAGAACATACGCAAAATTATTAATAAAAAGACTTGGTTCAGATGATGATTCTATTGAAATAGTCGAACGCATGATAATAGAGCAAAAACAAATTAATCAATATATGGATTCTTTTGCTCAATTAAATTCACCTATTCAACTTCCTCTGGAAATTGGAGAGGAAAGATTATTATTACCACCAAATTTAGATAATAAAAAGGTAATAACTGTTCAGAGTTTATTAAGGCCAATATTAGAAAGGGGTAAAGCTAATGCGGACTTAGAGAATAGAGATTGGACTGAACCTTCTCTTTGGCCAGATTGGACTATTTCGCCATTAAAGGCAAAATATGCTGTAATTGCTGAAATTGTGGCAAATCTATTAGAAAATGCGTTTAAATATGCCCAAAAAGATGCTGAAATTGGGCTCGCAATTACGAGTAATGGACTTTGTATATTTGATGATGGTAAAAAAATAACCAAAAATGAAAACGAGAAAATTTTTGAAAAAGGTTTTAGAGGATCTGCTGCGAAAAAGAAGGACGGCACTGGCGTGGGACTTTTCTTAGCGAGGAAATTAGCAAAACAAATTGGAGGAGATTTGAGATTGCTGGAAAATAACTCGGTAGTTAATACTGAGAAATCAAAAAGTCTTAAGAAGAAAAATATTTTTTATTTAGAACTACCTATAAAAGAATTGCATGCATAAATAACATTGCAGTTTCAACTAAAACAACACTTGCACCGCAGGCATCTCCGTTAAAGCCTCCAATTTTATTACCCAGTATGTTTGGGATACAATAACTTAGAAAAATACCAATCAAAATAAGAATTAAAAATTTAATTAATATTGCTTGGGATGTAATTGAAACAAATTGGTATGCAATGAAAATCAAAAGAAAAATAATGGAGATCAAAGATTCTTTTTTAAATCCATTCCAAAACTTTTTGTGACTAACAGATTTTTTCTTATAACTCATATATTTAAACTTTTCTATAAAAAATAAATTTGAAAATCTTCCCCAAAATAAGCATATAGGTAAAACAAAAATTACTAGGTTTTGAATTTTCAGTATGCAAGCAATTTGAATTAAAGTTATAAAAACTAAAGCTTGAACGCCAAAGGAACCAACTTTACTGTCTTTCATGGCTTTTAAACGTTTCTTTTTACCCGCAAAAATACCATCGAAAGTATCCATTAAACCATCAATATGTAGACCACCAGTAATTAAATATCCTGAAGCCAAACAAATTAATGCAGATGCATAAATTGACCAAGAGTTTGTTGTTAAAAAAAGAAAAATATAACTCTGTATTGTTCCAATCAAAAAACCTAAAGGCGGGGCAAATTGTGCAATATTTTTAAATTCGGGATTAATTAAAGGTATCTTTGGAAATGTTGTATAGAAAATCCAAGATCCTGCCAAATTTTTTATTAAATATTTTTTGATGAGATAAAAATAGATTCAATATTAAATAATAGGGTAAATTAATGAAAAAGGATCAAAAAATTTTATAAATTATCGTGTTTGAATTTGAAATTACATCGAATTGCAGTAATACAGCGGCAAGAACTGGTATATTTCATACACCAAATGGTCAGGTAAACACACCAAAATTTATGCCTGTGGGTACTTTGGCAACGGTTAAAGGAATTTCATCTAAGCAGTTAACCTCTACAGGATCAGAAATGATTCTTTCAAATACCTTTCATCTTCATTTACAACCTGGAGAAAAACTAGTTAAAGAATCTGGCGGAATACATAAGTTCATGAATTGGCCGAAGCCTATTCTTACTGATTCAGGAGGATATCAAGTTTTTAGTTTGGCCAAATTAAATAATATTTCTGATAAAGGCGTGGAATTTAAAAATCCAAGAGATGGTAGTCATGTTTTTTTATCACCTGAAAAAGTAATACAGATTCAAATGGATCTTGGATCGGATGTTGCGATGGCTTTTGATCATTGTCCTCCGCATACAGCTAACGAAAATGATATTGAGGACTCTTTACAAAGAACTCATTCATGGTTGCAAAAATGTGTTGAGACTCATCAGAAATCCAATCAAGCATTATTCGGTATAGTTCAAGGTGGAAAGTATCCTAGATTGAGAGAATACAGTGCAAAATATACAAGTTCTTTTGATCTTCCTGGAATAGCAGTGGGAGGTGTAAGTGTTGGCGAGGCAGTCGAAGAAATACATAGTGTAATTAATTACGTCCCGAAATTCTTACCAATAAATAAACCAAGATACTTAATGGGAATTGGCTCCTTAAAAGAAATTTCTCTAGCTGTTGCTAATGGATTCGATATATTTGACTGTGTTTTGCCTACAAGACTAGGGAGACATGGGACTGCATTTTTTAATGATGAAAGATTGAATTTGCGAAATGCTCGATTTAAAAATGACTTTTCTCCGATTGACAAAACTTGTAAATGCGAAACCTGTAAATCCTATTCTCGAGCATATTTGCATCATCTAATTAGAAATGACGAAATATTAGGCCTGACTCTAACAAGTTTGCATAATATTGCTCACTTAATAAGATTTACCAATGCAATTTCTACTGCAATTAGAGATAATTGTTTTACAAATGATTTCGCTCCTTGGAAAACATCCTCTATTGCTCACCATACGTGGTAACGTCTTATCATAATTAATTAAATTATCAAAAAGGTGCTCATTCTATTTAATACATTCGCTGAATTGCCTGAGGCTTATAAGGCCTTTGCTCCAACCGTTGATGTTCTTCCACTGATTCCTTTATTTTTCTTTTTATTAGTGTTTGTTTGGCAAGCTGCTGTTGGATTTAAATAAAATTCTTTTAGTTTAGATTGTTAGTATTAGACTGGATTTTCAAGTAAAATTGCATCTCCGGAATTTTCTACTGCACTCTCTATAAAATCAGCAATTTTTAATGCTCTTGAGGCTTGCTCACCATCCACCTCAGGTATTTCTTTGCCCTGAACGCACTTAAGAAAATGCTCCAATTCAGCATAAAGAGGCTCAATGGAGGTTGTGCTAACTTCTTCAACATATCCGTCATTTCTATAAACTAATTCTCCATGGTCTGCAGTGTATGATTCATGAGACTTTCTATGGATTTGAAGAGAGTGATTTAAAAAATCAGTTTCTACTAGTCCATTTTGGCAGTGAGCACTTAAACTCCTAATTTTTTTGTGACTCATTTTACTGGCAGTCAAACTTGCAATAACATTATTTTTAAAAACCAAAGTAGCATTGACATAATCTATTAATCCTTCACTATTTCTGCCTCCAACTGCCGCTAATTTTTGTATTTTGGAGTTGACGAGTTCTAAAATTAGATCAATGTCATGGATCATTAAATCCATTACTACAGATACATCATTTGCTCTATCCGCATGAGGACTATGTCTTCTTGCTTCTAAAACAACAATTTCTTCATTATGAACTATTTTATTTAATTCTCTAAAAGCAGGATTAAATCTTTCAATATGCCCAACTTGTAATAGACAGTTACTTGCATTAGCAGCCTCTATTAAAGATTTTGCTTCTAACTCATTAGCTGCAATTGGTTTTTCAATGAGAACGTTAGTACCTCCATTAAGACAATCTAGTCCTACTTTTTGATGAAGTAGTGTTGGGACAGCGATACAGATAGCATCAACTTTTGGAATTAAGTCTTTATAGTCTTTGAACCATTCACATTGAAATTGGTCAATAGCTAATTTGCCTCTCTCTTCATTTGGATCTGCAACGCCAATGAGATTTGCATCTTTGAGCAAACTTAGTACTCGGGCATGATGCCAACCCATATTCCCTATACCTATGACTCCAACCTTTACTGGTGATGAGGTTGGCTGCATAATTTCAAATCCATATATTAATTTTCATTATCCTCTATAGGATGCCACATTTAGCTTGTGGGAAGAATAATTTTAACACGATCAATTTTTGGTCCTGACATAGAAATAACTTCAAATTTAATGTTACTAAAATCTAAAACATCGCCAATCTTTGGAACCATTTGAAATTTTTCTAGCAGAAATCCAGCAAGGGTATGATAGTCTGCACCTTCTGGAATAGAACATCCTAACTTTTTATTGATATCTATGATTTCTGATTTTCCAGCTATTGACCATTTTTTAGAGAAATTATCTAACATTCTCATATCTGAATAAATTCTATTATTGAGCATTTCCTCTCCAACTATTTCGCCATTTAGATCAGCTGCAGTTATAAGTCCCTCTGTCCCACCGTGTTCATCAACTACTAGTAAGAATGGATTGTAGTCTCTTACTATTGGAAATATTTCTGCTAGTGAACATGTTTCTATTATTTTTGTTACTGGTAAAAGGAATGGCTCTAGTAATGTATCGGCTTCCATTTCACCTTTTGATATTGGCTTAGCTAGATAACGCAAATCTATAACACCTAATACATCATCTAAAGACTCATCAATCACAAAGAAGCGAGCATGGCGAGTTTTATCAACTTGTTTCATAAGTTCTGAAAAGGTTATATTTTTTGGCAAAGTTACCATTTCAGATCTTGGAATCATCACTTCTTTAACCTGTGTATCTTTTAAAGCAAAAACTCCTTCAAGAATATTCTTCTCATCAGGTTTTAAACCTGTTACGTTATCTGTTTCTATAAGAGTTTCTAATTCTCCAGCAGATAAACCCGAGTTTAAAGAATCCCATTTGTTATTTAAATTGAACAAGCCTAAACAGGCACTAGCAAAGAATTCTATTGTTTTCACTATAGGATTCATAGCTTTTCTTACGGCGTCAAATATTGTGGTTAACCTTAGTGCAGCAGATTCTGGATTGTTAATTACTAAAGCTTTTGGGATTAGTCCAGAAACAAGAGTAACAACTAAAACAACAAATAAAAATAATAGAAGATCATAAAATCTATTTGATAAAATATTGCTTTTCCAATAATCATTAGCCAGGTTATTGCTGAGCCATCCAATTGCAATTAATGAAATTGTTACTCCAAATTGAGAAGCAATTAATGAAGATCTAAAGCGTTTTTGAATTTTTAAAATTGAAAATGCTCCTTTCTTTTTTTCTTCTATTAACCTTAAAACCTTACTTGGCCTTATTAATAAAAAAGAGAGTTCACTCGCTGCGAAAAAAGCTGGTAAGAATAAAAGAAATAAAAGTAGAGTTATTTTCATTCAATGACAAATGAATAATGGGGGTGGCGAGGATCGAACTCGCCTTAGCCAAATTATGAGTTTGGTGCATTCACCAGATTGCTACACCCCCAAGGGAATTTATGTAATTTTAATTACATTGAATTTCAATATACAATATAAAAATAATATTTCAAAAAACACCTCATTAGGAAGTTTTTGTGAGATTTCTTTTTTTTCTTCTAATCTTTAAATATAAATTTAACTTTTACTAATGGGCAAATTTTCGGCTAAGTATGATTTAAATAAAGCAAAATTGTTAAAACAGTTAATTGAAAAATCTTACAAGAAAGGAAACTTCACTTTATCTTCAGGAAAAAAAAGCAGTCATTACTTGAATTGTAAACCAGTTTCATTAAATGGCGCAGGCTTAAACTTAATAAGTGATTTATTTTTAGAGTTAAAGGACTCAAGGTCAAAAGCTGTAGCAGGATTGACATTAGGCGCAGACCCTATAGTAAGTGGATTAATTGTTAAAGCAGCTTTGCATGGCCAAGACCTTGATGGTTTAATAATTCGGAAAGAAATCAAAAAATACGGTACCAAAGCTGGAATAGAGGGCCCTACATTAGAAGAAGGAACTTTGGTAACTGTCTTAGAGGATGTCGTTACAACTGCTGGTTCAGTTATAAAAGCTATAAAAAAGTTGCGCGAAAATAATTATGTTGTTGAGGAGGTTTTGTCTATTGTTGATAGGCAAGAAGGGGGATTAGAAGCCCTTGAAGATGAAAATGTTAAATTAAAGAGTCTTTTTACAATAAAAGACTTTTTATAATTATTTAAAAAATGCAAGAAAAAAAAAAGTTTTGGCTTGAAAAATTTGACTGTTTTTCTGTTTCCGGAAAAGATGCCAGAAAATTTTTGAATGGAATAACTACTGGTAATATTCTTAATTCAGAAAAAAAAGTTATTAAAACTTGTTGGTTAACTCCAAATGGAGTTTTAAGGTCATTAATTGAAATTATTTTTTTAGAAAGAAACTTAGAAGTAATTATCTTGGCGGGTAACACTAATGAAATAATTAATTACTTTAATCAAATAATTTTTCCAGCGGATGATGTTCTTCTAAGTGAACCTTTCTTAATAAATAGAATTCAGGAAATTGATGAATCTAGTTCATGGAGAACTTACCAGCCTATTTTCTTCAAAATAGAAGATAAAGAATTTAAAATATATAAAAATAAGCTAAATTTACTAAACCCTAATGATTTAAAACTTTGGAAGATTAATCAGGCAATACCCTCTTTAGAAATGGAAATTAACGGAAAAAATAATCCTCTTGAGCTTGGATTAAAAGATCTTATAGATTTTAATAAAGGTTGTTATTTAGGACAAGAAACAATGTCAAAAATAAAAAATGTTTCGTCTTTAAAACAGGAAATAAGAATTTGGAAATCATTTGAATCTAATCTGAATTTAGACGTTGAAGATAAAAATTTATATATAAATTCTGCTAAAGATATTTCTGTCGGCAAAATAACTAGTTTTTTCAAATCAGATTCTCAAATAAAAGGATTAGCAATGATAAAAAGAAAATATTTAGAGGAAGGAAGTTATTTTTTTTCAGAAATGTTTGGAAAAATTATTATAAATAAATCTGTAGGATCAATTTTTCTTTAATCGATTTTTGATTAAATATTCTGCAATTTGTAGAGTAGCAAAACAATCATCTTTGTTATATTGGATAATTTTCTTTAAAAATATTTGGTTTTCTGTAATTTGATATTGCTTCCACCAATAAAGTGCTTTCGAGCCACTTACATTTTTCTGCATCCATTCAAATCCAAGCCAATTAGAAACAGTTTTTAAGCCATAGTTTTTTAGTGGTAATATCCAAGACTTTCTTATTAAGGTATGTAAGTCAATAAATCTAGAGGAAAGTGAATCAATTTCTTCAAAACTAAAATTTAGTTCTTTAGCAATATTAATTATTGATATTTTTTCAGTTTCTCCGTAATGCAAAACTGGCCATTCCTTTTGTGAAAAAAGTAATTCAATAATTTGCCTGTAAGATCCTCCTTTATTGTTTTTAAAATTTAAGATTGGTTTATAAATAAGATCTTCTTTTTTTATAGAAAAATTATTTACGTTTAAAAATCCATATAAAAAATCATGTTTTTCATCTGGATTTGATTCAATATCAAATATATAAAATCCAGAATATATTTTTTCTAATAGATCTTCCGAATTATTTTTTTTAGAGATGAAATATGGTTCTCCAGAGATATATGCTTGTGCTTGCTTTACAAATATGGATGCTTTTTCATACTTCTGATCTTTGAATATAGATAATTTCTCTCCAAGTTTTTTTTCGCTATAAGAAGCTAATTTTTGGGTATCAGATATTCCATTTGTTATGAGTAATGAGGCCGTTTTGGACCCTATTCCATCTATATCTGTTAGATATCCTTTTTCTTTTGCTTCTTCGTCACAAAATTTTTGCCAGGAACAAATAGTACATTTTTTTCTATCTTGAGTTATTGCTGGTATAGGTCCCTCCAAGCATTCATTCAAATTTAATAAAACATTTAAAACTTTTTTTCTTAATTTTTTATTTAAATAAATTTCTTCAACTTTAACTTTTTTATCAAAAGTTGAAATTACTAATCCTTTCTCAATTTTAGATTCTTGAAAAGATTCCAACAGCATAGAACAAAAAGCTAAGTCGAATAAATGTTCTTTAGTTGTTTTGTGGCCTAACTTATAAACTGCAGGTAAATATTTATATTGACCCCATTTACTCTGACCTTTAGTCTTTACAAGTAATTGTGGACGTATCTCTGCGTTGATATTTTGGAAAAGATTCCCTTTGATTTTGAATCCAATTACCCCTTGATAACCATTTTCACAGGCTTTTAATCCTGTATATATTTCACCATTACAAAATTCAGAGAAAATTTGAAACTGATTAATTTTATCTATAGCTTTATGGGGTGACCAAACTTCATAAGATTTTTTACCCTTAAAATCGAGCCATGCTTTTCTTTTGCATCTTGTAAAACTTTTTAAATGAAGAGAATTCAAATTTTTTTTTAAGGGCGGTTTTAAAATTTACTCATATAAATTAGTATAGATAATTAAAAGGAATCAAGGAAATTTGAAATTTGACAGCTGATAAATTAGATAAGATAAAATTTGGAACTGATGGTTGGAGAGGAATTATTGGTTTTGACTTTACCCTGTCCAATCTTTCAAGAGTTGTTGTCGCTGCATGTCAGGAATTGCATTATCAATACTACAAAGAAGTTAATTCAAAGAAAATTATTATTGGATATGATCGTAGATTTATGGCTTGTGAATTCGCCATGCAAATAGTGCCTTTTGTAAGAGGATGTGGTTTCGAACCGATCTTATCTGATAGCTTTGTTACAACACCCTCTTGTAGTTTCTTTGCCAAAGAAGTCGGTTGTCTTGGAGCGTTAGTAATTACAGCAAGTCATAATCCATATAATTGGCTAGGTCTGAAAATAAAAAGCTTTAATGGATGTTCTGTTGACGAATCTTTTACAAGTGAAGTTGAAAAAAGATTAATGCTTGGAAATTCAATTGAAAAAATAGATGGTATTAATCAATTAGTAGATATTAAGAAATTTCACTTAGATAGAATTAAATCCCTTTTTGATATTGATTATATTTCCAAGAGATTAAAAAAAATGAAATTGAGAATTTTTGTAGATTCTATGCATGGTTCAGCTGCAAATTGTATGGCTGAGATTTTTGCTTCTAATGATTTAGAAGTTATTTCAGAAATAAGGAAAGATGCTGATCCTTTTTTTGGAGGAAAACCTCCTGAACCTCTTTTGAATTATGCAGATGATCTAAAACAAACACTAGTGAAAAATTCAACAAATGAAATGAAAACTTTAGGAATTATATTTGATGGTGATGGTGATAGAATTGCGGCAATTGATGAAAAAGGAAGATACTCAAGTACTCAAGATTTACTCCCATACTTTATTAGCTATTTAGGCGAAATTAAAAATAATTCTTATCCAGTTTTAAAGACTGTTAGTGGTTCAGATATTATTAAAAATATATCAGAGAGTCAAAATAGAGATGTTTTTGAACTTCCAGTTGGCTTTAAATATATTGCTGAAAAAATGATTAAAGAAAAAATATTTATTGGAGGAGAGGAATCTGGGGGAGTTGGTTTTGGTGACTTTATGCCTGAAAGAGATGCTCTATATGCAGCGATGGTTTTATTAAATGGAATTGCTGAAAAATCTCAATATTTATGTGAAAGCTTAGATGAAATTCAAGAAGATTTTGGGCCAAGTTTTTATAAAAGAATTGATATTAAATTTCCAAATCAGTCAGAAAAAAATAATGTAAAAGAATTTATCCTAGATAATATTCCTGAGAATGTTAATAATCACAAGTTAAAAAGTATCTCAAAAATCGATGGAATAAAGTTGAGAATTGATAATAATTTTTGGCTTCTTTTTAGGTTTTCAGGAACGGAACCTCTTTTAAGGTTATATTGTGAAGCACCAAAAGAATCTTATCTAATTGAGGTATTAGAGTGGGGTCAAGAATTTATAAATTTGGCAGGAAAATAATGATGAAAAATTTATATTTAGCGAGTAAGAATAAAGGTAAAATTGAAGAATATAAGAAATTGCTTGCTGGAGTTAATTGTAAATTGTTACTCCAGCCAGAATCATTAGAAGTTGAAGAGGATGGACTGACATTTAGAGATAATGCAATTAAAAAAGCGAGTGAAGTTTCGAGAAAAACGAATAATTTTTCAATAGCAGATGATTCAGGAATTTGTATTGAAGCACTAGGTGGTAAGCCTGGCATTTACTCATCTAGATATGCAGAAAATGATCAGAAGAGAATTGAACGAGTTTTAAGAGAACTTGATGGTGTTCAAAATAGAAGTGCTTTCTTTATTGCTAATATTTGTGTTTGTTCCCCAAATGGTGAAGTGATTATTGAAGCTGAGGCCAAATGTCATGGCAATATAATTTTGAACCCCAGAGGAAAAAGTGGTTTTGGGTATGACCCAATTTTTGAGGAGAGTTCTACCAGATTAACTTTCGCAGAAATGAATAATGATATTAAAGACTCTTGTAGTCATAGAGGTAAAGCATTAAAAAAAATTATTCCAGATTTAATTGAAATTTTTTCATAAATTCAATTAACCCAAGATCCATGAAGGCCATGAGGGATTGAAATGGGTAATTCATAAACAGCTAATTCTTTTAAGTCTTTTGCGTCTAATATCACTAAATCGCTTCCTCTTCTTTCTCCATTCCATATAAGTATAAATAAAAATCCCTCATCTTCTGTTGAAGAGTTTTCTGATGGAACCATAATTGGTTCACTAACAAATCCACTTGGCCCTGCTGACCAAGAAATCTCTTCCTTAGAAGTTAAATTTATTTTTTTTATCGCTTGAAGTGGAGCGTTCCCTAGCTTTTGAGATGTGCTTGCCATCCAACTAAAAGTTGCTTTTAATCCTAAGTTTTTAGGATTAACAACAGCAAATTCACAACATTGTTCACTGAAAGTTTCAAGTTTACAAGTTTTTGTCTTTAGATCGATAATTGATCTTTTTAGTTTTCCTTCTGGATATTTTTCAAAGTCAATATCCCTAAAATCCTCTTCTGGACCAACTGATGGGAAATCATCATAAAAAATACTATCTAATACGATTTTGGAATCTTTTTCAAATGCATTTACATGATGAAAAACGAATCCTTCTGGAGCATCTATTGTTAAAGGAGGCTGTCCCCTAAATAATCCACTTTCTCTGGGGATGATAAAAAACTTTGCCTTTTTATTTGGGTTTGACTTTAAACATTGTGCTGCACCTCTTTGACCCATCACAAATGGAAGAGGATTGAAATCAATAGCATTCTGTAAAAATATTGCCCAATTAGTTGTGATTGCGAAATCATGAAGGAATGCAAAGCCATTAAAGGTATCTTTTCGATCAAAAATTAGCTCTCCAGAATTTGTACCAGTATTATCAAATTCCATTAATCTAATGGTACTTTTTGGCCCGGTTTGTACTCCAAAAGTAACTAAAAGTTCTGAAGATGCATTTGAGTTTAGGTCTGTTTTGGGATGAGCACTGAATGCTTCGTTAGGCTTGAGTACACCCTTTAATGTTGTTAAACCAATAGTTTCAAGACTATCAGGATCCATTGCATGTGGACCTGCTGCTTCCCATAATGCGAGAATTTCATCTCCTAATTTAATGACATGTGTATTAGCGATATTCTTGAATTTTAGATCTAATGCATTATTTAAAATTCCTCCCTTTTTTTGTGTTCCAAAAACACCTCTATAAATAAATTTATCTATTTTTTCTTCTTCTAAATAGCCTTTAGTTTTAACAAATCTATTTGTTAAGAACGGCTGACCATTTTCGAATTTTATGGATGTTATCATTCCATCACCATCAAATGGATGATGCACCCATTGTCCACCTCTCTCTAATATTCCTGGTCCATTTCTTAATAATGTTCCATTTAAATTTTTAATATTATTACCTTTGCTAATTGTTAGAGGTTCTTTAGTTAACTCCTTTTCTACATTTTGATAAGCACTTGACCAATCTTCTTTATTAAAAGTTTTAAATTTGTCAATTTTTTTATCTTGTAAATTAGTCACAACAAAATAATCACTTCATCTATCTTCTCCAAAAATCAACTGAATTGTGGATGATTCGAAAAATTCCTATTTTATTGATTTTCCAGCATTCCTTTACTGCTTGGAATTGAATCAGATCTTCTTTGATCTATTTCGGTAGCCATTCTCATTGCTCTTGAAAATGCTTTAAAGCACGCCTCAACTATATGATGTGAATTACTGCCACGTATTTGATTAATATGCAGAGTAATACCGCTGTTATTTACAAAGGCAATAAAAAACTCTCTTACTAGTTCAGTATCATAATTTCCTATTCTAGGGGCTTTTAATTGAAGATCATAAGATAGATGTGGTCTACCAGAGCAGTCTAAAGTGACTTGAACTAATGCTTCATCTAATGGAGCAAAGAAATGTCCAAATCTGCTTATTCCTTTTCTTTCCCCCAAGGCTTTTGAAAATGCTTTGCCTAATGCAATTCCTACATCTTCATTTGTATGATGATCATCAATATGGGTATCTCCAATTGCTTTTATTTTTAAATCGAACAAACCATGACTGGATATTTGATGAAGCATATGATCTAAGAATGGTATCCCGGTATCAATCTCAGAAATTCCATTTCCATCTAAGTTTATAAATACAGAAATATCTGTTTCATTCGTTTTTCTTTTTATTTCAGATTGCCTTAGAGATGACATTTTTATGCAAAAAACTTAGTTTACATTCCATTAATGCAGTAACCCGCATCAACATAAATTGTTTGGCCTGAAATGCCGCTAGAGAGATCACTTAATAAAAAAGCAGCTGTATTACCTACTTCTGTTTGAGTGACTGTTCTGCGTAAAGGAGCCTTTTCTTCAACATTGTGAATCATATCTAAAATGCCACCTATAGCAGAACTCGCAAGTGTTCTTATAGGCCCAGCACTTATTGCGTTAACTCTGACTTGTTTTTCGGGACCAAGTTCAGCAGAAAGATATCTTACTGAAGCTTCTAAAGCTGCTTTAGCAACTCCCATCACGTTATAGTTAGGAATCGCTCTTTCTGAACCTAAATAAGTTAATGAGACAACTCCAGCACCATCACTAAAAAGTGGTTTTGCTGCTTTACATAAAGGTGCTAACGAATAAGCACTTATATTAAGAGCCCTATCAAAACCCTCTGAAGTGGTAGCACTATAATCTCCAATTAATTCATCGCGTCCTGCAAATGCTAGGCAGTGAACCAATCCGTCAATATGGCCCCAATTGTCTTTTATATTTTTAAAGATTTCTTCAATTTGAGCTGGATTTTGAACATCAAGAGGCAAAAATAACGATGGGTTTAAAGGTTCAGTTAGTTCTCTAACTTTAGACTCGAATCTTCCCTTATCATCAGGCAAATATGTGATTCCAAGTTCTGCGCCAGCTTTTGAAAGTTGTTGAGCGATACCCCATGCTATTGAACGATTGTTGGCAATTCCCGTAACAAGAATTTTTTTGCCAGTTAGATTTAGAAGCATTTTGTTTATTATTTCTATTATTCTCCTATATAAAAGTACCTATCTTTGCGGATTACTGCAAAATATACAATAATTTTCAAATATCAAAGAATTTTTAACTTGAACATGGTAAGAACAAATTCTATGGTTTTGGAATTAGGTTTTCAATTACCGAATTTCGAAATGTTAAATGCTAATTCTTCAAAAAATGAATATTTTAATTCACACAATCTAGATAATCGGCATTTACTTTTAATGTTTATTTGTGCCCATTGCCCATTTGTTAAATATATTGAGAATCAAATTTTCATCTTAAGTAAAGAAATTGAAAATACAGTTCAAACAGTTGCAATTTCTAGTAATGATATTGTCACTCATCCTTCAGATTCTCCTAAAAATTTGAGATTACAAGCACAAACACAGGGATGGAGTTTTCCTTATCTATATGATGAAAATCAAAATTTTGCTAAGAAATTAAAAGCGGCTTGCACCCCAGATTTTTATCTTTTTTCAAATGAAGGAGATGGTGATTTTTTATTGTATTATCATGGCCAATTAGACGATAGTAGACCAAGTAATAATATCCCTCTATCTGGAAAAGATTTGCGCTCTGCTGTAAAAGATTTGAATCAAGATAATTCTTATCCTTCAAATCAGATGCCTTCTTTAGGTTGCAATATAAAATGGACTCCTGGTAAAGAACCAAGTTGGTTTAAATGAATTAAAATTTTTTTACCCATAGAAATATGGTTTAGGGTTAATATACTTACTATGCAGATACCTCCATTTACTTTAGATAGGCAGTTCCAAGAAATTGGCTCTGAAATTCAGAGTGAGGTTTCTAAAGTTTTAAAAGGGGGCCAGTATATTGGAGGACAAGAAATTGCCAAATTTGAGGAGAGTTTTTCAAATCTGATTGGTGTTGAAAATACTATTGGATGTAATAGTGGCACTGATGCTTTAGTGTTAGCTTTACGCGCATTAGATATTGGTGTGGGTGATGAAGTTATTACCTCATCTTTTAGCTTTTTTGCAACTGCAGAGGCTATTAGTGCAGTTGGTGCTAATCCTGTTTTGGTAGATATAGATCCAGAAACTTATCTCATTAATACTGAGCTAATAGAACAAGAAATAAATTCTAATACTAAGGCAATTATGCCAGTTCATCTATTTGGTAATGCAGTTAATATGACCTTAATAAAATCTTTGGCCAAGAAATATGACTTAAAAGTAATCGAAGATTGTGCTCAGGCAACATGCACAATGTGGGAAAATTCCAAAGTTGGTAGTATCGGTGATATAGGCTGTTTTAGCTTTTTCCCTACTAAAAATTTAGGAGCTGCTGGAGATGGTGGAGCAGTAACAACTTCAGATGAGAAAATTGCAAAAAAAATTAGAGAACTTGCTGTTCATGGCAGCCCAATAAGATATCATCATACCCAAATTGGATATAACAGCAGACTTGATACCATTCAAGCTGCCATTTTAAACATTAAAATTAAATATATTTCTAAGTGGATTAATAATCGCCAAAAAATTGCTAATAATTATCTTGATTTATTAGAAAAAAATCCATTTATTAGTTTTCCAAAAATTAGCTCTGATTCAATTTCCCATTCTTGGAATCAATTTGTTATCAAATTAAGAAACGAAAAATATATTTTAAATAAAGATTTTTCAAATTTATTTGATACTGATTGCAAAAAATACTATTCCTTAAGGAATTTGGTAAAACAACAACTTTTTGAAAAAGGTATTAATTCAATTATTTATTATCCAATTCCAATACACGCACAAATAGCTTACAAAAATAAAAATTTTTCTAGAACAAAACTCATTAATACAGAGAGAATTTGTACAGAAGTTCTTAGTCTTCCAATGTTTCCTGAAATTTCTTATGAAGAGCAAGTTTATGTAGCAGAAAATTTAAATAAAGTTTTAAAAAATTGTATAGAGGAAATTCAAATTTCAGCGTAAAGTGATTTAAATAATCTTTGTTGTATGTTGTGATTGACTATAGGGCTTGAATAATTATTTTTTTCTAAATTAGATATCTCTCCATTTAATAATTCTGTATTTGAAACTTTAGATAATTCAGGAATCCAATATTTTATATATTCGCAAATAGGATCAAATTTTTTTGCTTGGGTATATGGATTAAAAATCCTTAGTGGTTTTGGATCCATACCACTACTGGCACTCCACTGCCATCCCCCATTATTTGCAGCTAAGTCTCCATCAACCAAAGTCTCCATAAATTTTGTCTCGCCCATTTGCCAATTGCATATAAGATCTTTTACCAGAAATGAGGCCACTATCATGCGACATCTGTTATGCATCCACCCAGTACTATTTAGTTGACGCATTGCAGCATCAACTATAGGAACTCCGGTCTCTCCATTGCTCCAATGCTGAAACCATTCATTATTGTTTTGCCATGGAAAGTGATCCCATTTTTTTCTATATGGACCTTTCTCCAGCTCTGGAAAATGGAATAAGCAATGTTGATAAAATTCACGCCAAACAAGTTCTTTTTGCCAAGTTTCAATTGATAGGTAATTTCCTTGATTTGCAAAATCTGAATTTAAATTTAATGTGGCGTTCCAAACTTTTCTAATGCTTATGGTGCCGAATCTGAGAGATGCACTTAGAAAAGATGTCCCATTATGGGAAGGAAAATCTCGTGCGGAATTATAAGAATATATTTTTTTTTCGTTAATGAAGTTTTCTAATAAAGTTTCTGCAGCATTCTCACCAGGTCTACATGGACAAATATTCGAACCAGGAAATTTGATATTTTTGATAAATTTCTCTAAAACCGAATCAGATGAATTTATTGTTTTATTTTCTTTGAGTTTATTATCTATATCTTTAAACTGGAAAACAACTTTATCTTGGTCATATGGACCTAATAAATTCATTTTTGATTTAAGGTTTTTATAAAAAGGCCCATAAACTGAATAAGGTTTATTATT
>JAOIOX010000040.1 GCA_028140765.1 Prochlorococcus sp. AH-736-N03
AATGCCGTCTTTGGGGATTTTTTTGTATTATTTTTATCTACATTTTCTAATAGAAGGTTTTTAATTGTTGTTATCAATTTGGGATCTAGATTATTAAAAGGCTCATCTGCAAGTAATATATTTGATTCTTGAATTAATGATCTAGCTATAGCAACCCTTTGTTTTTGCCCCCCAGATAGTTTTCTGATTTTTTTGTCGTAAATAGAGTTATGAAGTCTACATAATTTCATATATTTATGCGCCTTCTTAAAAGAACTTATACTTAGTAAATTTTTAAAAGCGAAATAAAAATTGTTTTCCGCTAGTAGTCCACAATTAACATTTTGTTCTGCAGAGAGATCTTCTATTAATCTTAAATCTTGCCATATAGTTGTTATTTTACTTTTCTGCTTTCTATCTAATTCCTCGAAACTTTCATTGAATAATTTAACCTCACCTTGAGTTGGCTTTATAGTGCCATTAAGTACTGATATAAGTGTAGTTTTTCCTGAACCGCTTTTACCTAAAAGTGCAATTTTTTCCCCAGAATTTATTTTTAAATTTATTTTATTTAGGATCAGATCATCTTTGTATTTATAAGATATATTTTCTAATTCTAAGACAGTATTATTCATCTAATTTTATTTAATTTCCTCCCGATTTCCTCTATATTTTTATATTGTTTTGATTCTGCCTTTATAAATCTTTTTGCATTGAACATATCTAATATCTGTTTATGTGATTTTTGCTTTATATCTAAATTTAGAATTACTGATTTAAGTTCTTTTGTAAACCCTTCCCCGAATCTATTTTCAAGATCACCTTGAGCTAACCAATGATAGTCAACATATTCCGGTGTGATCCAGAATAACTCTAAATTACTTGTTCTTTTGGGATTATTTTTAAGATTGTTTTCCCAAACCTGTTTATTTAAAGCTCCAGCATCAAATGCCCCACTATTAACTAAAGCTATAGTGGCATCATGACTCCCACTAAAACCTGCTTTTTTCCCTTTAAAATGTTTAATTTCTACCCCTGCTTGATTTAAAAAATATTCTGGCATTAATCTTCCAGAAGTTGAGTTTTCAGCGCCAAAAGTAAATCTTAAATTCTTTAGTTTTTTAAGTCCTTTAATGTTTGAAATTGAGTTAAGTTCTAAATTTTTGTTTACTATAAAAACACTTTTAAATTCCTTATCGATATCTCTTTGAGCTATGACAATTGAATTAGGTGTTTGTAATCTTGCTTGAACTCCTGATAAACCGCCAAACCAAACTAAATCTAAATCTTTAGTTCTAAATCCAGTTACTGCTGCAACATAATTAATAACAGGGGTGTATTTAACTTCTACATCAAGTTGTTTAGATAATTCTTTTGAAAATAAATTAAATCTTTTGTCCAAAACATCTTGGTTTTGATCAGGTATTGCTCCAACTTTTAAAACTTTGGGATTTGAAAATACAGGTGATGAAAAAATAGAAAAAAATATAGATAAATTTAAAAGGAAATTTTTTAAATTAATCATAATTGACTCTAATTAATAATATTTAGAAATTGCTTTTTCAAGTCTTTCTAGTCCATCTTTTATCTTAATTTCTGAAGTTGCACAAGATATTCTTATATATTGATCAGCTCCAAAAGCTTTTCCAGGTACAACAACTAATCCGTAATCTTGAAGAGCTTTATTGCAGAAATCAACAGAAGTAATTGAGGAGTTGGGTAATTTTGGAAATGCGTAAAATGCTCCATTAGGTTCTTCAATATAAATCCCATTTATATTATTAAGGCCCTCATAGAGAAGTCTTCTTCTTTGATCATAATGGTTATTTATCATTGAGAAAAACTCATTATTAATTTTTAAAGCCTCTAAAGCACCTTTTTGAACAAAAGAGCAAACGTTACTTGTACTTTGACTTTGTAATGCTGAGGATGCTTTGATCACATCTTTGGGACCTACTAAATAACCTATCCTCCAGCCAGTCATAGCCCATCCTTTCGCAAACCCATTAATTATAAAAATTCTATCTTTCAAGTCATTTGCTAATGAAGATAAACTGTAGTGTTTAAATTCTTTTTTAAGGATTAGTTCGTAAATCTCATCAGAAAGAATATTGATATTTGGATTTTCTCTAGCTAAATCGGCAATTTGTAATAATTCTTCCTTTGACATAACTCTTCCAGTAGGGTTATTAGGAGAATTGATAATTATAAATTTAGTTTTTGAAGAGATTTTAGACTTCATATCTTCTATATTTATTTTGAATCCATCTTCTGCAGAAGAATTTGTAAAAATTGGCTTCCCACCCGCCAATCTAACCATCTGGGGATAACTTAACCAATATGGAGAAGGAATAATAACTTCGTCTCCAGTATTTAACAAGACTTGGAAAAGATTATATATTGCTTGCTTAGCACCATTTGTGACCATTACATTTTCAAATTCATAATTTAAATCGTTTTGAATTTGAAGTTTGTTTGCAATTGCTTTTCGGAGATCTAAATTCCCCGCTGCGGGCCCGTACTTTGTAAATCCATCAAATATAGCTTTACTCGTAGCCTCTATAACTTCTTTTGGGGCATCAAAATCAGGTTCACCTGCACTTAAATTGCAAATATCTACTCCTTCTGCAGATAATTGATTTGCTTTAGCACTTATCTGCAATGTAAGAGAAGGCTCAATTGAAAGTGCCCGATCAGATAAATTAACTTGACTCATTGATTTATGACTTTTCAAATATGACTTTTAATAATGACAAATGCATAAATTAAGAATAAATAAAACTATCACACTATGGTTTAATTTAGTTCATTTTCTTAATCTATTTTATTTTCATGTTTTGAGTTCTTAAGATAAAAATATTTAAAGTTTTATTTTCGGTGAAAAGGTTAGTAATTGGGAGAGGAAGTGTATTTGCAGATTTGTTAGTAATTGGTGAGGCACCTGGAGCACAGGAAGATTTAGAAGGAAAACCTTATGTAGGTAAATCTGGTAAGTTATTAAACGAATTATTAATACAAGCTGGAATTGATTATAAGAAGGATGTTTATTTTTGTAATGTAATTAAATGTCGTCCACCAAATAATAGAAAACCCACTGCTAGAGAAATTAATATTCATAAACCTTGGTTATTACAGCAAATAAAATTAGTCGATCCAAAATTTATATTACTTACTGGTTCTACTGCTATGAGAGCTATTTTAGAAGTTAAAGATCCTATAAGTAATTTAAGAGGTCAATGGATTAAAAAAGATGGGAGAGAAATTATGGTAATTTTTCATCCATCTTATTTGTTGAGATTTCCTTCAAGAGAAATCAATAAACCTTACCATCTAACTTTGAAAGACCTAGAGAATGTAAGAGGTAAACTATATGCCGTATAATTTAGTGAAATCCTTTTTGAATATCAAAAATTTTAATGTCATTAACTCAATCTAAAGAGGTTAATAGTCTCTCCAAAAGATATTCAACTCATATTGAGAGAAGGATAACTAGAACAGTAATGGTGGGTGATATAGCTATTGGAAGTGATTATCCAGTAAGAGTTCAATCGATGATAAATGAAGATACTATGGATGTCGAAAATGCTTTCTTAGCTATCAAAAGACTTCATGATGTGGGTTGTGAAATAGTAAGGTTAACTGTCCCTTCCTTAGCACATGCCAAAGCAGTAGGAGATATAAAGGCAAAATTACTAGAAAATAATATCAATACCCCCTTGGTGGCTGATGTTCACCATAATGGTATGAAAATTGCAATGGAAGTTGCAAAACATGTTGATAAAGTAAGAATTAATCCTGGATTGTTTGTTTTTGAAAAATCAGACCCTACAAGAACTGAATATACGGATGAGGAATTTGAAACTATTAAGCAAACAATACTTAAAAGATTTACCCCTTTAGTTGAAGTTTTAAAGGCTGAAAACAAAGCTTTAAGGATTGGAGTTAATCATGGGTCTCTATCTGAGAGGATGCTTTTTACTTATGGAGATACGCCATTAGGAATGACAGAATCTGCGATGGAGTTCGTCAAAATTTGTGATGAGCTTGATTTTCATAACATAATTATTTCTATGAAAGCTTCTAGGGCTCCTGTCATGATGGCAGCTTACAGAATGATTGCAGATAGGCTTGACTCAGAAGGATATAACTATCCCTTACATTTAGGAGTGACCGAAGCTGGTGATGGTGATTATGGAAGGATTAAAAGTACTGCTGGAATTGGAACACTTTTAGCAGAGGGATTAGGAGATACCATCAGGGTTTCCTTAACAGAAGCTCCAGAAAAGGAAATACCAGTGTGCTATTCAATTTTGCAATCTTTAGGATTAAGAAAAACAATGGTTGAATACATCAGTTGCCCCAGTTGTGGTAGAACACTTTTCAATCTAGAAGAAGTTGTAGATAAAGTTAGGAACGCCACCTCACATTTGACGGGTCTAGACATAGCAATAATGGGATGTATTGTTAATGGGCCAGGAGAAATGGCAGATGCTGATTATGGTTATGTTGGAAAAGGTAAAGGAACTATTGCCTTATATAGAAGAAAAGAAGAGATAAAAAGAGTACCTGAAGACGAGGGTGTTAATGCTTTAATCCAACTTATTAAGGATGATGGGAAGTGGATTGATCCTTAAGGATTTGTCAAATTTTTGAATTATAAATAAAATTCTTTTTATAATAAAAAATATCGAATTATTTGAAGATAAGAAAATTGCTTAAAAAAAAATATATATTTCTGCTTGCCACATCCTTTTCTGGGTTATTTTTAAACAATTTTGCAGAGGCAACAGTTTTAAATAATAGTTATAAAGAAGTAATTGATCATGTTTGGCAAATTGTATATAGAGATTTTCTTGATTCAAACGGCAAATTTCAAAAGTCCAATTGGATTAATCTAAGAAAAGAAGTTTTATCAAAAACATATTCAGACAGCAATGAAGCATATGATGCGATTAGAGATATGCTTTCTAATTTAGATGATTCTTATACAAGATTTTTAGAACCTAAGGAATTTAATCAAATGAGAATTGATACCTCTGGCGAATTAACTGGAGTTGGTATCCAAATAGTTAAAGATAAAGAATCTGATGATTTAATAATTATTTCTCCCATAGAGGGCACCCCTGCATTTGATGCTGGAATTAAAGCTAGAGATAAAATATTATCCATAGATGATATTTCTACTGAAGGTATGAATATTGAGGATGCCGTGAAATTAATAAGAGGACAAAGAGGTACTAAAGTAAAGCTTGAAATTCTTAGAGGTTCTCAATCCTTTTTTAAGACTTTATCAAGAGAAAAAATTGAAATAAAATCTGTATCAAGTAAAGTCAATCAAACCAAAAATGGCTTATCAATTGGCTATGTAAGAATCAAACAATTTAATGCAAATGCATCCAAAGAAACTAGAGATGCTATTAAGGATTTAGAAACAAAAAAAGTCGCAGGATATGTTCTTGACTTGAGAAGTAATCCTGGAGGTTTATTAGAATCAAGCATTGATATCTCAAGGCACTTCATTAACAAAGGAGTAATAGTAAGTACAGTAAGTAAAGATGGTTTAAAAGAAACAAAAAAAGGAAACGGTCAAGCTCTAACCAAAAAGCCCTTAGTTGTCTTAGTTAATGAGGGTTCTGCTAGTGCTAGTGAAATAGTTTCTGGTGCAATAAAAGATAACAAGAGAGGAAAATTAGTTGGGAAAAAAACATTTGGTAAAGGTCTAGTTCAATCCATGAGAACTTTAGTTGATGGTTCAGGTCTAACTGTTACAGTCGCTAAGTATTTAACTCCGAACGGCACTGATATAAACAAATCTGGAATTATTCCAGACATAGAAGTAAGTATGAATATAAACCCTATACTTCAAAGAGAGATAGGAACTAGAAAAGATAAACAATATAGAGCTGGTGAAAAAGAGCTAATAAATATAATTAATAGAAAGAATCAGATAAGCGAATTTAATCCCGACACCAGAAACCTTAATGCATTCCTAAAAATTAATAAGGAAGATAAAGTATTTTCATTAAATTAATTACTCATATCCAGCATTCTCTTTATTGGCACATAGGCTCTTCTTATTATTTCTGGGTCTAGTTCAATAGACGGGGAATTATTTTTCAAACAATCAAGAATTTTTTCTAAAGTATTTAATTTCATATATGGACACTCGTTACATTTACAACCTTCTACATCGGGAACTTCAATAAAAATTTTATTAGGTTCTTTCTTTTTCATTTGATGAATTATTCCAGGTTCAGTTAGTACCATGTAAGTTTTAGATGGATCTTTACTTACGAAATCAAGCAGCTTACTTGTTGATCCAATAAAGTCTGAGAGAATTAGTAAATTTTGACTACATTCAGGATGAGCGATTACTTTTGATCCTGGATTTTGATATTTTAATTTTAGAAGCGCTTCTTCACTAAATGATTCATGAACAATGCAGCTGCCAGGCCATAATTTAAGATCTCTTCCTGAATTTTTCTGTACCCATCTCCCAAGGTTCTGATCTGGCGCAAATATTATCTTTTTATCTTCAGGTATCTTTTTAATTAATGAGACTGCATTACTACTTGTACATATCAGATCACTTTGAGCTTTTACTTCTGCAGTACAATTTATATAACTTACGACGTAGTGATCTGGATTTTCTTCCCTGAATTTTTGAAATTTATCTGAAGGACAATCATCTGCTAATGAGCATCCTGCGTCAATATCTGGTAAAAGGACTGTTTTATTAGGGCTAAGTATTTTTGCGGTTTCGGCCATAAAGTGCACACCGCAAAAAATTATTATATCTGCGTCATTATTTGCAGCTTTCCTAGATAGATCTAATGAATCGCCAATAAAATCTGCAATTTCCTGAATCTCTGGAGCTTGATAATAGTGCGCAAGAATAATTGCATTAGCTTTTTCGCAACGCTCCTTTATTTCAGAAATCAAATCCTCTTCGTTTTGAACTGATTTCTGTTTTGCAGTAGAAGTTATACTGGTCAGGATTTAGAATATCTCTAAATAGATTATATGCCTTTAAACAGAAAAAATTCTGACAAATTTAAAAATTGCTATTGTTGGTGACTGTCATGGTCAATGGTCTGAATTAGACTTGAAAGTCTTATCGATTATCAAACCAAATATTGTTTTATTTGTTGGTGATATTTCTGATGGTAGTGTCAAAATAATTAAAAAAATCAATGAGATCAAAATTCCTACTTTTGTGATTTTAGGAAATCATGATAGAGGGAAGGATTCTACAGGCGAGACTCTCTCAAAGCAGATACGTGTTCTTGGTGAAAAATATTGTGCATGGGATTTGAAAGTTTTTAATAATCAAATAAATTTATTGTCTGCAAGACCATGCAGTTCTGGCGGCGGCTATTTTCTCTCAAAAGAAGTTAAAGGCGTTTATGGACCCATTACCGAGCAAGATTCAATAAATAAAATCATCAAACGTTCACAAGAGAGTATCCAAGATATACCTTTAATTATTATGTCTCATGCAGGCCCTTCGGGTTTAGGTTCAGAACCTAAAAGTATTTGTGGGAAAGACTGGAAATTACCCTCTTTAGATTGGGGAGATAGAGATTTGTCTGTGGCTATATCTCAAATACAAAAGACAAGAAAAGTTGATCTTGTAATTTTTGGTCATATGCACAACCGGCTTAAAAGAAATCTTGGTTTAAGAGAGATGTTTAAAATTGATAGCAAAGGGACAATTTATTTCAATACTGCTGTAGTGCCAAGATATAAAACTGATGAAAATGGGAAGTTACTAATTAACTTTTCATGGATTGAATTTGAAAAAAAGGAATTAAGACATGTCTCTCACCGATGGTATTCAGAGTCTGGTGAAATTTGTGAAGAAGATAAATTTATTTAAGATTAGATATTTTTGATCATATTTTAAGTATTTTTGGGTTTTTCATATCTTGAAAATAATGTTTGAGACAAGATATAACCTGCAATTACTGCGGCAGTAAAAGCTAAACCATTTTTAAATAAAGGTAATAAATCATTTGTTCTGGATATTATCGGTGCCAAACCAAATATTCCAAATAACATTCCCCATAAAGGAGAAAGAAGAGCTAAAAATCCAATTGATATGACTTGACCTTCTTTTCTTGGAGCAGATGCGAAACCTGCTACTAAACCTCCAAGAATAGATGTACATAAAGTCCATATATATTGCTCTTTGGGTAGGCCAGGGACAACTTGACATCCTCCTCTTTCAAGGCAAATTTTTACTGAATCAATTGCATCTAATACTGCACCATCCTCACCATGATCTTTAACATAATATTGGTTGCCAAATCTTGTTTGAAGTTCAACCCAAAATAACCTTGGCATAAAATTAAAATAAGCCTCTCCGACGTTAAAGTTCAGTAAATTACCTCCTCTAGGATCTGCAACTATCAACAAACTTGTCTCATCTAAATCCCAATAGTCCTTTATTGCGCTACCAGGAGAACTCTCAAACTGAGATAAATATTTAATTTTCCACCCACTTTCAATTTCTAGATTGT
>JAOIOX010000041.1 GCA_028140765.1 Prochlorococcus sp. AH-736-N03
TTTTATGCTTTAACTGTAATCTCAAAACCTCATCATTTTCTGGTTTCATAATTATTGATCCATCTGGTTTCAAAGTTTGTTTAACTTTTATATTTCCAAAAGTCGTTGAACATTCTCCTCTGCGTCTAAGTAATATCCATCTAGATTGATTCCTTTCACGAACTCCAATGGTGTTGGAATAATCAAACCACAATCTCCTAAAAAACTCTTTTTTCTCTATGGGCAAGATTACTTGAATAGAAAATCCAATTCTATTTTTTTTCATTTTGATAGATTGATAGGAAACGTCATAAGCTCCCTCAATTCTCAGTTTCTCCACAAAATTAGATATATCTTCGGGTGTTTG
Source organism: Prochlorococcus sp. AH-736-N03 (assembly GCA_028140765.1). GTDB lineage: Bacteria > Cyanobacteriota > Cyanobacteriia > PCC-6307 > Cyanobiaceae > Prochlorococcus_A. The sequence goes on from JAOIOX010000041.1 coordinate 347, forward strand.
ATCATCAATCCACGCTTCTTGAATAGATATCTCTTCACACTTTGGACTAATTTGTTCATTGTCGTTATTAGAGGAATCCTCAAATGAAGTAATTTTATAAACTCTTACCAAATTAGGGAATGGAAATTTTAGGCTACCAATGCCTACTCCATAAGAGTTAATAGAAAATTTTAAAGGAGGTTCCAGATAGTCGACTAAATTAGCCAGTAATGCAATACCAGTTGGAGTTGAGAGTTCACCCTCTATTGAGTCACGGCTTGATAAAACCTTAATATTTTTTTGTCTTATTAGCTCTATTACAGCTGGAGGTGGTACAGATAATTTTCCATGTTCAGTATGAACAAAACCTTTACCCAACATTGGTTCATTGCAATAAACTCTCTTTGGATTTAAGTAATTCAATGCAGCACATACCCCAATGATATCCACCAATGAATCTATAGCTCCAATTTCATGAAAATGAACATCCTCAGGTTTAATCCCATGAACTTTCCCTTCTGCAATAGCTAAAGATTCAAATACTTCATAAATTATTTTTTTTAATTTATCTTCTAAGTGGCCATTTAAAATAAGTTCCTTGATACTTCTCCAAGTTCTTTTAATAGGACAAGAGTCAATATTCTCAACCTTTGCCTTAATGCCTCTAATTGAACAACTTTTTGATTCCTTAAAGTCTAGTTGATATAGATCCTTTAATCCAAGGTCAATAAGTGGCTGTTCAATAACTTTTTTAGGTACCCCTAAATCATAAAAAGCTCCTAACAACATATCTCCAGAGATACCAGGAGAACATTCAATTAAAACATCATCCATAAATCAAAGATTTCTTGACTGGTAAAATTGCGGTGGAAATCAAGCTTTCATTCTAGTTATTATTAGAAAGATTTTTTTCAATCACTTCGTACTTAATTAATTGCAAAGAATTTCCAACTCTGTTGATATCTAAACTTACAAAGCTATGCAAAAGTTCAAGAGAAAGCTCTCCTTTTATTACTAATTTAAAATGTTTATTTTTTAAATTTTTTGACTTAATAGCAGGGCAGATTTTAATAACAATTTCTTTCTTTTGAGTATTAACAAAAACTAATTCTCCTCTAACAGAAAAATAATTATCTTTTAGATCTAATTCTTCTAATAATTTTGAGAAGTTAGTTTTTGAAGAATCATTAGGGAAATCATTCAGTTGATAGGGATCCCATATACCTGCAACCTGTAAATGTAAGTTTTGAGTATTTTTATTCTTTGGATAAACAATCCAATAATAATTTTTCTTTAAATCAATATGCTTTTTTAAAAGTGATAATGCTTTACCAAGGACTACTGTTTCAATTTTTTCGTCATTATTGTCAATTAAAAAGCCTCTATTTAATTGTTCATTACTAAGGGGAGCGAATTTACCATTAATAATACCGATTGCTCTGTGCTGTAATTGATTAGTAACTTTTGGGATAGGGTTTTTTAGCATATTCAAAATTTGAAAATAACAATTTATGGTATTAAATTTCTAAATTTTCCTCCAAATTATTATAAGACTTTAACGCATCATCAATTGCATCTGAAGGATCAGTCGCATCATTCATACTATTTTGTCTTCGAATCATTTCCACAAGTTCAAAGGGATTAGTTGGAAGAGCTGAACTATCAGCTTCTGTTTTAGTTGAGGAATCAATTTCTAATTCTTCAAATAAATATTCAGCATTTAGGTAATCACCCGTTAAGGGAATTAATAAAGTAAAAAAAATCACAAAAGATATTGGTCTAGGCAGATTTTTACAAAAATAATTTTTCATTTTATTTAATTTCAAAATTCTTTAACACCAAATATTTTTTGCTAGTTTAATTTTACATAATTTGGTAGAAATTTGTTAATAGCAACTTGGAATGTTAACTCTATAAGAACCAGACTTTCACAAACAATTGATTGGATTAATAAAGCCAATCCAGATATTCTATGTTTGCAGGAAACAAAAGTGATGGATGATAGTTTCCCTATTGAACCTTTTGAAAAATTAGGATACTCAGTAGAGGTCTATGGGCAAAAATCATACAATGGAGTAGCTATTATTTCTAAAATAAAACCAGAAAATGTTAGAAAAGGATTTTACGGTTGTACCGACTTTGATCAAAATATCGAAATTTTCCTAGATCAAAAAAGATTGATTTCTGCTGATATTAATGGTATCAAAATCATAAATGTTTACGTGCCAAACGGATCTTCTCTAGAATCAAGTAAGTTCGAATACAAAATTAATTGGTTAAATTGTTTATCTTCATTTTTGGATGACCAAGAAAAAAAAGGAGAATTAATTTGTCTTATGGGTGATTTTAATGTTACTCCTTCTAACTTGGATATTCATGATCCAAAGAAATATGAAGGAGGAATAATGGCATCTGAGATAGAGAGAAATGCACTAAATAATGTTCTAAAAAAAAGATTAATAGATTCCTTCAGGATGTTTGAACAAAATACTGGCCATTGGAGTTGGTGGGATTACCGTAACAACGCATTTGAATTAAATAAGGGTTGGAGAATAGACCATATATATATCAGCAAAGAACTTTCATCAAAACTAAAAAGTTGTGTCATAGACAGCTCACCAAGGGGTAATTTGCGTCCAAGTGATCATGCCCCAGTAATGATAGATCTTAACTTAAACGACATTAATGAAGATTTTTTTGAGGATGAGGATAATTTCTTCGAAATATAAATAAATAAAATTGAATTACTTTAATGCCTGAAAACGCTCATTAATAAAGAGTTATCCAAATTAAAATTGTTTTTTATCATGATTTCTTTAAAATTAATTATTTACAATGCAAACTATCGCGATAAAAATATCATAATGTAGAATTTCAATCTGATTGACAAAATTTTTACTTATTTCTAATTTAGAACATGAAAAGATTTTCCTTAAAACATCATTTAGCTCAATTGTGACTGACATATTAAATTACACAAAATCTGAAGAAATTTTCTCTGCAGCCCAACATTTAATGCCAGGAGGAGTCAGCTCTCCAGTAAGAGCTTTTAAGTCTGTAGGTGGCAAGCCAATTGTTTTTGATAGAGTCAAAGGTCCTTTCGCTTGGGATATTGATGGAAATAGATATATTGACTACATAGGAAGCTGGGGGCCGGCTATATGTGGACATGCCCACCCAGAGGTTACAACGGCATTACAGGAAGCAATTGAGAAAGGCACGAGCTTTGGTGCTCCATGCGTTTTAGAGAACAAACTTGCTGAAATGGTAATTGATGCAGTCCCATCCGTAGAAATGGTTAGATTTGTCAATAGTGGAACTGAAGCCTGCATGGCCGTTTTAAGGCTTATGCGAGCATTTACTGGAAGAGATAAGGTTATTAAATTTGACGGTTGTTATCACGGTCATGCTGACATGTTCTTAGTTAAAGCAGGATCAGGGGTAGCTACTCTTGGTCTACCAGATTCTCCAGGGGTTCCTCGAACAACAACTGCGAACACACTCACTGCTCCCTACAATGATCTTGAAGCAGTAAAAAAATTATTTTCTGAAAATCCTGATGCCATTTCGGGTGTAATTCTTGAACCTATTGTCGGAAATGCTGGGTTTATTACTCCAGAACCTGGATTCTTGGAAGGATTGAGAGAATTAACCACTGAAAATGGATCCTTATTAGTCTTTGATGAAGTAATGACTGGATTCAGAATAAGTTATGGTGGTGCTCAAGAAAAATTTGGGGTTACTCCTGATTTAACCACTCTTGGGAAAGTGATTGGTGGAGGCTTACCTGTTGGAGCTTATGGAGGCAAGAAAGAAATCATGTCAATGGTAGCTCCCTCAGGCCCCGTCTACCAAGCAGGAACTTTGAGCGGAAACCCACTCGCAATGACTGCTGGAATAAAAACTCTTGAACTACTCAAACAAGAAGGGACTTACGAAAAACTAGATTCAACAACTTCTAGATTAATTGAAGGGATAATACAATCTGCAGAAAATAATGGAATTGCTATCAACGGTGGTAGTGTAAGCGCTATGTTTGGATTCTTCTTATGTGATGGGCCAGTTAGGAACTTTGATGAAGCTAAAACAAATAATGCGGAACTTTTCGGTAAGTTGCATAAAGAGATGCTTCAAAGAGGAATTTATCTAGCACCTAGTCCTTTTGAGGCTGGTTTCACATCACTAGCTCACAGCGAAGAGGAAATTGATAAAACTATTGAGGCTTTTGATCAATCTTTTGATGCCATAAAAAAATAATTACCCTTTTCTTTTTTCCTGAAGGGAAAAGAAAAAGGTAAAAAGTTTATTGAAAAGTATTTTTAAAAATTATCTTCTACCACCAACTATTACAGGAGGACTTCCTCCCTCTGATCCAGGTAGTCCAGGAACAACCTGTGTACTGCCATCCCATTTATCAAGAAATAGCTTAAAAAGAACTTGATCGTCAAGACTTCTATTCAGTGTTTCGTATCTAAGTGCTTCTTGTTCAGCTATTTCTACTTCTGTCTTTGCTCTAAGTAATTGCTGGCCAGCTATTTGCTTTTGTTCAATAGCAGCTCTATATTCTTCAGCGATCTCTAATCCAGTAAGATCTAAACTTTTAACATCTACGTAATCGAATGAATTAAGTTCTTGTGCAACAGTATCTCCTACTTTCTCAGAAATCACTGCGAATTCAGTAGCAATTGTTTCTAGCTCATATTGAGAAAAAACTGATTTAAGAGCTTTTAGCAAAGATGGCTGAACAATTTTCTGATAAACATCGCTATTTCTGCTTGCAATTGTTGCGAAAATCCTTCCTGCTTCGTTAGGTTTTACTGAGTACTTAACAGTAGCGGTAGCTCTAATAACTTGAAGATCTTTAGTTAAAGTTTCAAATTTTTCAGGTTGAACTTGAGTTTTTATATCAAATGGATATACAGACTGAATAAATGGAAGTTTAAAGTTTAAACCAGCTCTTCTAGAGGGTCCACTTACTTTCCCTAATGTTGTAACTACTGCAACTTGTCCCGAAGGCACAACAAAAAGAGATTGGGTAAGTAAAAGAAAGCCAGTAAAAGACAATACAATCAAAAGAGTTGCTGTACCACCAGGACCTGTTGGTGTGACATTTTTAAAAGATGTTGACATTAAATTTTTTCTTTTAATCAATCATATTTAAATAGACTAATTAGTGCATTAGTAAGACATTTAATTAAAATATTTTTTTAATAATTGTGAATTTAAATACAGATATTTTTAGTGAATATTTGATTTAAATTCTTGCAAAAGTTCTAAATAAAGATCCTCATCTATCTCCCTTATGTCATATTCAGAGGGTAAAACACCATGCTTATGCTCATGTACCGCCATCCAACAAAATTTCTCTATTTCTCCTTTTGAAAAACGAGGATATTCTTTTACCTTCTTAATGAGTGATTTAATGAGAGATTCCGAATGATCTGCCATATTTTTAAAATAATCTTACTGAAAATCTTATCTAAAGTTATTAGCTTTTAGAGGAATATTCAAAGACTCTTCCAACTCACTAATAAGCTTAATTGCTAATTGAAGATCATTTTTACTCTTACTAGCTACTCTGAGAGTTTCTCCATTGATGCTGACATTAATTTTTTTTATTTGATCTCTTATATTTTTACTAATTTTTTTTGCAATTTCTTGTTTAATTCCTTGTTTTAATAAAATTGTCTGTTTAATTCTATTACCGCTAACTATTTCAATTTCACCATAGTCAAATATTTTTAAGGATAAGTTTCTTTTTATTGCCTTTTGTCTAATTATGTCATTAACAGCATTTAACGTTAGTTCACTATTGGTGATTATAAAAATATTTTCCTTATCTAAATCAACCGAAGTGTCTGTGTCCTTCAGATCATAACGCTGAGAAATTTCCCTTTTAACTTGATCTAAAGTATTGACTAATTCTTGCCTATCAAAATCAGAAACTACATCAAATGAAAAACTTTCTGCCATAGTAAATTTTTAAACGCTAAGTATTATTAGCATAAATTATCTTTTTATAAGGGTAAATTGGTTAATTTAATCAAAAAATAACAAACTAACCACTTTGCCCATTTCTTCCGCACATCTACAACTATTTAGCAAAGTTTCACTATCGTGAAAGGCAAAGCATATTAATTGATCGCACCTAGAAATAATTTCTTGATTGCAAAGACTACTTGCTAGTGGCAAAGGTAATTCATCATTTTCACTTTTTTCAACCAAATGCATAACCCTCTCAAGTTGATCCTTTATTTCAGGTATTTGTCTATCAAGACTTTGGGGTAATAAAACAGTTAATAATGATGGATTAATATCTAAGACTGCTCGAATAACAGCTGCGTTGACACCTTGAGATCCAGAAGTAAGGATATTATGACCTTCTTCTGCTAACGACCTTGCTATCAACTCAATTAAGTGAATATCGACAACCGGTACGTGCCTACTACCCAAAAAAGCAATTTTCCTTTTCCCATTATCTTGGAGTTTTGCAAGTTCTTGAGCTAAGGCATCAACGCCTTCAGTTGCTGGTAGATCTAAAGAGCGACTCAAAATAATAAAGTTCCTATATTTGAAATTAGCATTTATCTGAAAAATTGCAGGGAAAATCTATCTTTTCTAGAATTCTTTTTAAATTTACATTCTCTTGAACTAATTGAATAGCATAAGAAGCTTTAATTGATTCATGTATTCTGACATGACCAAAAGCTTGTTCAATAATTTCTACTGTGGAAAGAGTATCTAATTCCACTTTTAAAATTGGCACCTCCAATTCCTCCGCTCTATGAATTAATTGTGACAAAGGATCTCCTAAACCAGTTAAAATAAGGCATTGAGTCGAAGCCTCCAAAGCAGCAAGTTGGATATCAGTTCTATCAGCTCCAGTAACTACAGCCATATTTCGTCTTCTCCTGAAAAATTCCATTGCAGAATTTACCCCCATTGCACCAATGCTTAATGTTTCAACAAGCAATTGATCTTTATCAGGGCAACAAATTACTTGGGCATCTAGTCTTCTTTCAAGCTCACCTACGGTGACACTTCTAAGAAGTGGTGATTTGGGCATCACTCCAAACACTTCAATATCCAGATCTTTAAGAGAGGGTATTATTTCATTTTTTACTTTTTGGAGTTCTTGCGGCAAAACTCCATTTAATACAACTCCAGCCAATTTCTCACCTAATTGTTTTTTGGCATCAAGTAATGCATCTACACTTTTACAATCTTCCCATAAATTCACAATTAAAACTTTCGCATCTAAATCCTTAGCTAGTTGTGGGAGACTTAAGCCATAAATCATACCCTCATGAAGACTTCCGGCTGCCTCTAAAATATTAAGGCCCTCAAAATCATCATTGACCAATCTTTCAATCTGATCAAAACCTTTTCCTGGGAGTAAGTCTTTATTGAAGATTCTTTTTTCAGCTGAGATATTATCCAATAACCCTACTGAAGAAATTAAATTCTCCTCTTCGATATTTAACGTTGATCCAATAAACTTAACATCATCATCTATTAATCCTTCATAAGACATTGAGGGAAGATTTGTAAGTTCAATGCACGTTGCTAAAGGTTTTCCAATGCGTACTTTTTTTTTCTTCTGTAAAAGTTTTTTTGCTATCCCAAGAACCATTGCAGACTTACCACTAAATGGCTCACATGAGCCAATTAATAATATATCGCTCATAATTTAGTAAATTATTTATTAATAGGTTTAAGATAATATTTTTTTCAGAACTAAACAAATATTTATTTATGAGTTTTGATCAAATAAAAAAAATAAATAATCTTTTTTTGGTAAATTTATTTTAATTCTTTGGGTATCTCATAAAAATCAAGCAAAATGACAAATCCAACCAAAAACGAAAAAACCATAGGGATTACTGGAGC
>JAOIOX010000042.1 GCA_028140765.1 Prochlorococcus sp. AH-736-N03
GCGGCTACATTAGAGTATGGAATTGCGGGCCTAACCTTTGGAGCTCGGATATTAAGAATAGATGATAATGGATATGTAACTTTTGCAATATCTCCAGCGATATCCTCAAAGTCCGAACAAAGAGATATTGCAAATTGTGCAACAGTTGATCTTTTGAATACTAGAAGACTAGATAGTGGATCAATACGTGTTAAGGATGGCAATACACTTATCTTAACTGGAGTTTTAGATTCTAATGAGAACGAAACTGTTACCAAGTTTCCAATTCTTGGAGATATCCCTCTCCTCGGACAGTTGTTTAGAAATAAGAATTCATCAAAAAGTCAAAGAGAATTAATTATATTAGTAACTCCTCAGATTCTTAACTCATTTGATTATGAAAATGGAAACACGAATTAAGGATTTAATAAGAAATTAAAACCTCATCAAAAAATTATTGGATATGTTTGCAACTCCCTCCATTCTTTGAGGCTAATTCACCTAACCATGATTTGCCATATCCATAACTCTGGTAACGACTAAACCACCATGGGAGCGAGTTTCCAGAGCAAAAATCATATCCCAAAGAAACAGATTCTATTGCAACATCTCCGGCATTTGTTTGTCCTCTCTTTAAGTTGTATTCAGCATAACAATCAGAATAGTTCATATATTTTCCGTTATGGAAACATCTACCCTGAGATCGAGTAATACCGTCTGACAAAATAGTTATTTGAGAAACTTTATCACTTTGCATGGCTTGATTTAAACCTCCCCATGGACTCGTCCCTCCACCAGCTCGTAACCTAGAAACCCATTGGATAGCTTTTTGTTTATTGTTCGGTGTATATTGTTGAGGCCCCCCACTAAATAGTGGCACGGAGTAAGAATTAAACTTATAAATTTGTAGTATAAAACCTTGATTAGTAGGTATAGCTCTCAACTGATTAATAAGCTTTTCTTTAGCTACTTCCATAAGAATTTGACCTTTAGAATTCCTAGACCACATAGATCCTGATACATCTATAAAGTAAGTTAACTTTTTTCTAGTTATGCAAGAGCCAAAAAATTGACAGCCATTTTGGATTATCCCACCACTTCCACCGCCTGATGTTGAGTTTAGGTTTATTAAATCTTTATCATTTATCCTTACATAACCACCTGATGATTTGGTAATTGTAAGATCACTATAATTTCTTGGAGTTTCTGCGTTTATCATAATTTCTGCTCCTCTTCCATTCTCGTCGGTACATAATACAATTCCCTTTATTTGTTTTTTAATAGATCTTCTGTTGCCCGTACTTAATCCACAAATTATATCGTCTCCAAAACTACTTCTTACTTTATCTACTACAACGGAAGTTTTAATATCAGTTGCTTTATAAAAACCTTTTTCATCAACTGTGGGCCCTGTTCTCTTTAAAATGTAAGTAGGCCTTCCATTTACATTGAAAGAATTATTTCTTACTAAGTTATAAAAAATAGGACATTCTTTTGAAATTTGAATCCAATATTTTGATCTGTTACTTGAGGACATATTATTTGACTGATATGCAGTATTGTCTTTTGCCTGATCTGGCATTTTTAGAGCGAGTACTAATTCACCTGGAGGTAACGGCCTACATGTGGTTGGGATATCTGAAATCTTGGTAATAACTTTTTTGCTACTATTTATTTCATCAACTATAAAATCCAACGCATTATTTATCTTTCCACCTAACTTAAGATTTGTTTCATCAGATTTATTTACTTCAAGATTCATCCTTAAAAAAGTAAACCCCGCTATTAAGACTAATAATGAAACGAATCCAGAAACAATGAGCTCTGCGAGAGTAAAACCTTCATCATTCTTGTTCTTTTTTAAGAGAAAGTTAACTAATTTATAGTAAAAGTTTTGATTCATACTTTTATCTGGAATAAGGGGGGCACCAACTATGAGCTTCACTACTTAATTGGATACTAGTCCATTGGGTGGTTTTATTATTTGAAGTGACATTGTAAGTGATTTCAGCGATACTTTTGTCGAAACTAGTGTCGTTACCGATGTTCTTAAAAGGTCTTTTAGAAGAAATCTTTCTTTCAATCCTAACATTTGCACCAGAAAAGATCTTATTTCTTTTCTGACCTGAATAAGAATTTTTATTAGAACCAGGAGTCCAAACTCTATTACGCCAGCTTGGCAATTCATAAAATGTATTCAAAACATCTCTGCAGTACCTTATGTATTTGATATCTTCAGTTGAATAAGATGCAGTTTTTCCTGCTGTTGGAGAATTAAAATGCTGATACCATAGTTCTGACTTTAGTTTCTCAATGTCTCTTCTAATTTCATCATTTACAGCATTATTTAAATTTGCTTTATATAAAGTTGATTGTCTTAAGGAAACAAAATATAAAGCATAAGTAGTAATAAAAGAAAGCAACAAAAAACTTAAAATAGTTTCACTTAAACCAAATCCTTCTTCATTAGAGATATATTTCTTGATTTGTTTAACTATTAATTGGTACATTTCTTTTTTTAATTGAAGGTTCTTAATGTATCCCAAGCTTCTATAGTTTTGCCTCTATAGTAAGGAACTCCAAAGTTATATTTAGAATTATTGTATCTTTTAACAAGATTAGTACTGTAATCGTTATTAAAATCCCATACTATTTTTCCATGTTCATCAAAGCAAGCATTCTTTACCCAAGCAGAGCCTTTGAAATATTTATCTTTTGGAAGACTTGATACACTTCTAAGTTCCATACCAAAGTGATGAATAAATTGATCCCCACGACTATCTCTCTTTCTTGGATCTCTTCCTAAGTTATATCTCCATAATTTTCCATTGATGTTTTTATCGACAAACCTTACCTCTTTGCCTTGAATTTGATAGCCAACCAAAAAGTAATTTTTTGTAGTTGAATCCCAAATTAATGCCATTTCATCCATCAAAATATTAACATCGGTTCTTGGACTATATCCCTTTTTCCCGACCGCAATAATATAAGTGTCATCAAAACCATGTCTCCGTCTATCCCAAGAATTCTTATCTGATTCAACAGTATATGGAATCAAATCACCATTGATATTTCTAAATGGTATTGGAGTTCTCTCATTAACTGAGCCTCTTGGATTAAATACAAATGAATAAACTCCCTTAATATTAGTGACTAATTTCCAATCTGCTCCTGCCCTAGAGTAATATTCAGTTTTAGGCGTAGCTGTTGAGAATGTAGTATCTGGAGCATAAACAAATGCACTAAAATATTCATTTCTCTCTCCAGTTGCACTAACGTTTAAAGTATTAAAAGGCAGATTATTAGGGTGGTTAGAAGATATGTTCCTGTTAGGATCTTTTTTGTAATTTATGCCACCATTGGGAGAACAAAATAGTCTCTGCTTACTAATTTTATTTTGACTAGGTTGTTGAAAAATAATTGCTAAATTTTCTGGTTTACCTGATCCACAACTTGCACCAGCTGTATTATGTCTATGACAAATTCTCCCTCCATTACTTAAATCAATTGAACCCCTAACAATCAAAGTAACTTTAGAATTATCATTTGTAACTACTCCAAAAAAGGCATCTTTTCCTCTTACTACTAAATCATCAATTGTATAAGTCCTATCTTTATTTTTATAGTTTGTGTAACCGGCAGATTCTAAAAATGTACAATTTGAATTGAAATATCTGGTATTGCCATCTTTTAGACAAATAATGGGATTTTGGTATGGATTCCATACAGTGCCTAATTTACCCTGATTAACAATTTTAGGTTTTGGAGGCAATTTTAAAGGTTGAACCCATAAACCACCTTTATTTCTATTTTCGTCTGGTAATTTAGTAACATCTTTAATTCCTGATGCTCTTTTAATTTGCGGGCATTCAATGTAATCTTTAAGTGGGTCAATGTTTTTTCTCCAAATAATAGAACCAGCTTGGTCCTGATTTTTCATATTAAAATCGCCAAGATATAGAGAATTAATATCATTAAAGTTTTCTCCCGCACTTAAAAATGCGAATCCAGAATCAGGGATTCTTCTATAAACCTGAATATTTGCTCTTACTTTGTTAGTGGCATTTATTCCGTTTTTGATATTTGATGGTATTGAATTAAAACCTGTCAGTACTATGGAATTTTCTCCACCTTCTTCATCACCTACAAAATCAGTCGATTTGATATCAAAACTTTGAACATTAAGACTATTTTTACTAGATTCTATTAATTTTTCTGTTCCATTAATTAATTGGCTAAGAGCATTGGAAGAAAAATTCCAGTCTATAGAATTACTTTTTCCACGTCGACCAAGATAATAACAAGATGGGGCAACTGGCCTACCTTTACAGGTGGAAGGGCTGTTACCAGCACACCATTCATTATTAGTATCAGACCAATATATCTTAGATGGATCTCTAAACATTCCAAGGATAGGCTGTCCAGGCCATTGAGAGCCAGATAATCCTCCTCCAAAAGTAGGGCACTCAATATTTACTTTGGAAGAAGGTATCGTTGAAGAACAAGATTTCATCAACCAATAATAGTAATAAGCACCTGATTTACTATTATTTAAAAGAGATCTGACAGCATTAAATGCTGACTCGGTTGCATTTTTTGCTTGCAACTCTTTATTACTTAGATTTGATGTAGAGAGCCTATTTATAGATGCATTCATCAAGCCAACCAAAGTGATTGTTATGCCAATCGCCAAGATCAAGATTTGAGGTAATGCGAATGCTTTTTGTGAAAGACCCCTTAATAAATATTTTTTTAAAAAAGTATTTTTATCATTTAGAAAAGTTTTATCTTCATACATCAGATCAAACTTAATTATTAACAACTAATAGGTCTTACATTACCTGGTCCCTTTTGGTTTCCTGTCATTTCGTTAAGCTTAGTAGCTCCAGAAGATGTGCTATAACATCCGACAGCTCCTAAACCAGATGCTGATCTTGGGATAGCACGTATATTGAGCATAGTGTTGCTTCTTCTCTCTAATCTAATGTAATAATTACCTGTTGGTGAGTTCCATTGAGTAGTTCCTGAATTTGAATAATTAACTATTGCATTATTATTTGTTTTGCATTGCTGTGCATTGCTATATCTACAAGCCGAAATTGCCACATATTGTCCTAATTCACTAGCTCTATAAGCTAGCTGTCCATATTCTGTGTAATAGGCTTGTGCAGCTTTAAGGTAAGATCCGACTAAGGTAGAAGCCTCTTTTTGTTTAGCTTTATCACTAGCATTTTGGAAACTAGGAATAGCAATTGAAGAAAGTATTCCAATAATAACAACAACAACAATCAGTTCCACAAGTGTAAATGCTGATTGAGACTTAAATTTCCTCTTTGAGAGATAACTAATTAATTGTTTCTTGAATGTAAGCGCCATTAAATACAAAACTAGATTTCTCTATGATATGAAAACATAAGTACTTATACAAGTAAAAGTCATACTTTTAAGATTATTTTTAGAATATGGTAGCGAGATATACGAAAAAATTTTTGGGACTTATTGGATCATACAAGCTTGCTTCCTCAAGCTTGAGTTATGTCTACTACCAAATCTACCAGAATAGAATCTCATAGTATTTTGATAAATTCCTGTATTAATCATTCCTATAGGCGATTCAAGAATTATACATTTAGGTCTTTCATATAAATTTGCATCTGGTCTTCCACCCACTATTATCACAAGAGCTTCTTGATTTCCACTAATTGAGAGATGGCCTTTGGGAGTATAACTAAAACTACTCTGATTAACTTCTTGAAAAACTTTTGAATCTATTTTTGGTACTGCATTGGCAATATTTTTTTTATTGGATTTATCCATCCCAGAACAGGTAACATTAAATGCGTTCAATGGAATTTTTTTTCTTCGGTCAGAGGGGTCATAAGGATTAGCCGCAAAAGTATTAGTTTGTATAGAACAGGTGCCATTCCACCTACGAGTTTCTTTTTTTACAAGTTCTAAATAACTAATTAATTCTCTAATGTATGAATTTTGCTTTTCTCTATCTACCCATTTAAGAGCGCTGGGTACTGCAATGCTTGCTAATAAACCAATTATTGCTATTGCTATAAGTAATTCAACTATGGTGAAACCCTCTTCAATATTTTTCGCATAGTTTTTTTTCAAAATTAGACTTCGTAAATTATTGATCATCTTAAAGGTAAAAATTTAAAATTTTCACTAACTAAGGCAATAGAAATAATTAAATTTTTTAAATTAATTTCCAAGAGTTTTTAGGCTGCCATTATACGTATTGTTAATATCTGAACCATTTAATTTTTTATTTCCTATTTGATTTGACATTTCTTTTTCAAAAGTATCCCATAATTCAAATGAACTATTTTTTAGTCTTTGGTCTGCAAATCCCCCTACACCAAATAGATTTAAAAACTGATTTGATGGTTTAACACTATTTTCAAAACTTTGAAAATTTTCAAAATTTTCATCAAATTTATCTTGTAAGCTAATACTTGTTTTTTTTAAGGGTTCTGTACTATCTTTACTTTTAATTTCAATATTAGGTTTATTTTTTATATCAAATTTTCTGTGAGCATAAGCAAAATCTTGGCCAAAAGCAATTATTGGAAAAGCTAATATTAAAGTATTTTTAATTAAAATTTTATACATTAAATTTAATAAAATTTCTGCTTTGGTACTATATTACCAAATAAATTACGCCGAATACATCAATTTTATTTTGAAAGTATAATTATTTGATTATATATAAATCTCTAAAGAATATAAAAATTTTATCTGATCCAATTATTCCAATAATATAGGCTGATAAAGATAAATATGGTCCGAAAGGGATCTTCCCTTTTCTAGGTATTAGCTTAAATAAAATCAAAAAAATACTAATAAGGCCTCCTATGTAGATAGATAAAATAAAAGTAAGTAATGCTCCCTTTATTCCTAACCAGGTTGATATCATAAATAGAAATTTACTATCACCGAAACCAAAGGCATCTTTTTTGACAATAAAAGTGAGGATAAAATTAAAAATTTCAAATAATATGAGAAAAACAAATGACATAAATAAATATTTATAAAGTACTATCAATAAATTCTCTCCAAAATAAATCTTCCTTGTTAACAAATTAAAAATTAATCCAGATAAAGAACCTAAAAGCAATAAATCATTTGGTATGAATAAATTATCAAAATCTATGAGCGAAGCAGCAATTAGCAAAGAAGAAAAACAAGTTAGCCCAATTAAATTTGAATAGTAATTTGGAGACAAATCAGAAGTTGCAAAAATATTTAAAGTAATTAGTGTGGCAGATAAAAACTCAACAAGTGGATATTGGAATGAAATATTAGACTTACAAAAATTACATTTTCCATTTAAAAAAAACCACGAGATTATAGGAAGATTTAAAAACCAAGGTATCTTTTTTTTACATTTAGGACAAAAGCTTCCAGGGAAAATTATAGAAATTGATTTTGGATATCTAAATCTATAAACATTTAAAAAACTCCCAATACAAGAACCAAATATAAAAAGAGATATTGGGTTTAAAAAATTTTCCATCCTACTAGAAATTTAAATATTCCAAAAAATAATTATTTTTTGCATAATTTACTATAGATATCTGATAATCCTCCTATCCATCTACCTTGCTCTCCAAATTTTTTTAAGTCTTTTTCTTTAAGAGCACTAATCTGAGTTTCATAAGCTTCTTTAATTGCATTTACAATCTCAATACAATATTGAT
>JAOIOX010000043.1 GCA_028140765.1 Prochlorococcus sp. AH-736-N03
AACCTGTCTATGTCATAGTACTTATCAACTTCGAACCAAAATTGTTGACCTGAAGTTTCTGCTATTGCATACAATTCAGTACTTTCAGAAGAATTGTTAGAGGAGTTTTTAGAATTAGTCATATCTTAAAGACGCTAAAAGGCTCAAATTAATAATTTGATTAAGCCCAATAAGCAATCATAATTATTTGTTTATTTTCTTATTTTGTAGTGTAATAAGTCAAGGGTTGTTTTAAATCTTTTTTATATCAATTAAGGAAGTATAACGATGGCAGCAAGGAAAACATATATTTTAAAACTCTATGTTGCTGGAAATACTCCTAATTCGATGAGAGCTTTAAATACCTTAAGAGAAATTTTAAATAATGAATTCAAAGGAGTTTATGCTTTGAAGGTTATCGATGTACTTAAACAACCACAACTAGCAGAAGAAGATAAAATTTTAGCCACTCCGACATTAGCTAAAATTTTGCCGCCACCAGTTAGAAAAATAATAGGTGATCTTTCAGATAGAGAGAAAGTTTTAATTGGTTTAGATCTACTTTTTGATGAATTAACTGAAACTGAATATAGTGGAGATGAATAAGATATAAAATAAAAAAAATTCAAAATTTATTTTATTTTTTTTAATTAGCAGAAAACTATGAATGATAAGAAATTTGGCAAATCAAATAAAATGCAAGTACAAAAATTACCAACTGGAATAGAAGGTTTTGATGATGTATGCAGGGGTGGGTTGCCTGTATCTCGAAGTACACTCGTTAGTGGTACCTCAGGAACTGGTAAAACTGTTTTTTCTCTGCAATATTTACACCATGGAATTTGTAATTTTGATGAGCCTGGAATCTTTGTAACATTTGAGGAATCACCTTTAGATATTATTAGAAATGCCGCAAGTTTTGGTTGGGATTTACAAGAATTAATTGATCAAAATAAACTTTTTATTTTAGACGCATCTCCTGATCCTGATGGTCAGGATGTTGCGGGTAACTTTGACTTGTCTGGTCTTATTGAGAGAATTAGTTATGCAATTAGAAAATATAAAGCTAAAAGAGTTGCAATAGATTCAATAACTGCAGTCTTTCAACAGTATGATGCTATTTACGTTGTTAGAAGAGAAATATTTAGATTGATAGCGAGATTAAAAGAAATAGGTGTGACGACAGTTATGACAACAGAAAGGGTTGATGATTATGGACCAATTGCTAGATATGGAGTAGAAGAATTTGTATCCGATAATGTTGTCTTACTAAGAAATGTTCTTGAGTCAGAGAAGAGGAGAAGAACTTTAGAAGTTTTGAAGTTAAGAGGTACTGTACATATGAAAGGTGAATACCCATTCACTATGGGAATGGATGGAATAAGTGTTTTTGCCCTAGGAGCTATGAGATTAACGCAAAGATCCTCAAATATTAGGATTAGCTCTGGAGTTAAAGATCTTGATGATATGTGTGGTGGAGGATACTTTCAAGATTCCATCATTCTCGCCACTGGAGCTACTGGTACAGGGAAAACAATGCTTGTATCAAAATTTGTTGAGGACGCCTATAACAATAATGAAAGAGCAATACTTTTTGCGTATGAAGAATCAAGGGCTCAATTGCTTAGGAATGCGACTAGTTGGGGAATAGATTTTGAAAAAATGGAAAGTGATGGGTTGTTAAAAATTATTTGTGCATATCCTGAATCAACTGGTTTAGAAGATCATTTGCAAATTATAAAAACGCAAATTAATCAATTTAAACCAAAAAGAATGGCAATTGATTCTCTCTCTGCATTAGCCAGAGGTGTAAGTTTGAATGCATTTAGACAGTTTGTAATTGCTGTTACGGGTTATACAAAACAAGAGGAAATTGCAGGCTTTTTTACTAATACTGCAGAAGAATTTATGGGAAGTCATTCTATAACTGATTCTCATATCTCAACAATTACAGACACGATACTGTTGCTTCAATATGTAGAAATAAAAGGTGAGATGGCACGAGCTTTAAATGTTTTTAAAATGCGGGGATCATGGCATGATAAACGAATAAGAGAATTTATCATTACAAATAGTGGCCCAGAAATAAAAGATTCTTTTTCAAATTTTGAACAAATATTTAGTGGTGCCCCTCACAGAGTTGTACCCGATCAAAATGTTCCAAATGTTTTTAAAGGATTAGACAAAAATTAGATAATTTCTTTAATTTGAGAACTTGAAAAAGAATCTGAATTATTAATAGCTTTTGTCAATAATTCATCCTTATCAGATTGTGCTAATGCTAAATCAAACCAGAAAGTCGTTCCTACTCCTAATTCACTAGCCATACGAATTTCCCCACCATGTTTTTCAATTATTCCTCGTACTATAGATAAACCCAAACCTGTACCTTGCTCGGTATGAACAGAATTCTCTACTCTATAAAAACGATCAAATATCTTTTCTTGATCAGCCTGAGATATTCCTGAGCCAGTATCAGCAATCTCAATTCTTACTTTTGGGAGTGGTGAAACTAATTCACATTGGGGGGCCCCATCATTTTTAATACTTGGAGGGTAAGCTGGACAGGAATCTGGCCAAGTATAAGCTCTTATGATTAAGGAGCTGTTTTTTGGACTAAATTTCAATCCATTGCCAAGTAAATTATCAAAAACCTGTAAAAGCAAATCAAAATTTCCAAGAATTGGAGGAATAGTTTCTTCTATATCATGAGCTAATGAAACATCTTTTTCCGTAGCATTAAGTCTATAATTTCTAAGAGTCTGCTCTATTGCTGGCTTTATATCCATTTGCTCAAGCTGAATAATTTTCCCAGACTCCAATCTTGATAAATCTAATACGTCATTTACAAGTCTTGTTAATCTATCAGTTTCTGAATTTGCAATGCCCAAAAATTCTATTTGTTCTTCATCAGAAAGCTGATCTTTTAAATCGTGTAAGGTCTCTACATAACTTTTGATATTAAAAAGTGGTGTCCTTAATTCGTGAGAAACATTACTAATAAATCTATTTTGTGCCGCGTTAAGTTCAACTTCTCTTGTTAAGTCTTGGATTGTTACAGCAATTCCTTTTAATTCAACTTTATTTGTATCTAAAACTGATTGCAAGACAATTCTTAACGTTCTTGCTGGCTCTCCTAAACTGAATCTTAAGTCGTCCTTCTCCTTTTCCCTGTTTAAGATGGATTCAATATTTGTATGTAAGTCGTTAGATAAAATTTCTGGGATTTCATTTAAAAAATGTTTACCTTCTAAGAATCTTCCTTCCCAACGAAATAGTCTCTTTGCTGTTGGGTTAGTAAGCACTATCTTACCTTCAGAGTCTAATAATATGGCGCCATCAGCCATTGTAGCTATTAGGGATTCTTGCTTGATTTGTGCTGCTTTTAATTCTTCTATATTAGCCTCATCATAATTTTCTAACTGTGTGGCCATTCGGTTAAATCCATTTAAGAGTTCTCCCAAATCACCCGTCATAGGTAAAGAAATTCTGGACTTAAAATTTCCTCTTGAAATTTCTCTAACACCTCTTACTAACTCTCTTACTGGTCTTGTTATTGTTAGTGCATTAAATACAGCTCCAAGTATTACTAAAACCCAAATAGAGATAAAAACTGCAATGGTTACTTCTCTAGTTAAGGCAGCACTGGCTAATGCTTTTTTATTAGGGGTGACTCCCAAAGCTAAAGTTCCAAGATATTTGCCTTTCCACAGCATTGGGACAAATACATCTGTTACTTGACCTTGAGGTGTCGCATGTTGCCTGACCAAAGGAAATTGTGGCCTCTTCTTTAATTCTGAGGGCAATTTTAGTTTGCGAGTGAGCTGAAACTGACTGTCTGAGCTTGTCGGTGTTGCACTGATTGGTATCCCAAGTTGAACAATATCCTCAGCATCAGTAAAAAATATATAACGCAAGTTTCGACTTGACCTCCAAAACTTTTCAGCTACATTTGAAATTTCTTTTTTTTGGTTATTAGCAACTAATTCTGTAACATTCCCTGATAACAATAAGCCAAGATCTCGAGCATATCTAGTATCATTCATTCCAGCATCTCTTTGAATACTATTTAAAGCAAAAAAAGTAATTCCTGTCATTAGGAGGCTCACGACAAGAGTTGCTATAGCTAACAATTTTGTTCTTAAACTAAACCCACTCCACCAAGCAAGGATTCCATTAATCCAATAGTTATTATTCAGGTCTTCGTTTTCAGTGATGTTATATTTTCTATTTTCTTGATTATTGGTATCCACCATAAGCTTAATTCTCCTTGGAAAAGTTTTTTCTAACTTGATGACCTATGTCATTTCTGAAGTAAATACCCTCAAAATGAATTTCTTTTAAATTCTTGTATGCTCTTTCAAAAACCATATCAAAATCTTTATCTTGACAAACAATACTTAAGACTCTTCCCCCATCAGTTAATAATTTTCCATTTGCATTTAAAGAAGTTCCTGAGTCGAAGATTTGAAAATCATTTGAGTCAATCTTACCTATTTTTATTGGCAAACCAGTTTTATACTCGTGAGGATAACCTTTGGAGGTCGCTATTACACAGCCACTTACTTTATCAGAAGTACTAATTTTTTCATTACCAGTTAAATTTCCCATTGAGCATTTTTCTAAAAGAAATACAAAATTTTGATCCATCAAGGGCATGATTGTTTGGCATTCTGGATCACCAAATCTGCAATTATATTCTATAACTTTGGGCCCAGATTTTGTGATCATTAACCCAAAGTAAATTACGCCTCTATAGTCAATATTTCTTTTATTGAGTTCATTGATTGTAGGTTCAATTATTTCTTCGATAATTTTATCAAGGTAATCTTCTGTTAATAATGGGGCAGGGGAATAAGCTCCCATACCTCCTGTATTTGGACCAGTATCTTTCTCGTTAAGTCGTTTGTGATCTTGGGCGGTTGGAAGTAGTGTATATCTCTCTCCATCACATAAAGCAAAAACTGAAACTTCTGGCCCTTCAATTTTCTCTTCTAAAACAACTAAATTTCCAGAGTTGCCAAATTTACCATTAAAAATTGATTCTGCTGCTTTGAGGCATTCATCTGTTGAATTAGGAATAAAAACGCCTTTACCTGAAGCTAACCCATCAGCTTTTACTACTAGTGGGATTGATGTTGAGTTGATAATTTTTGTGGCTTCTTCTATAGAGTGGACTTTCCAAAAGTTTGCAGTTGGAATATTTGCTTTTTGCATAAATTCCTTAGCCCAAGATTTGCTAAATTCTAATTTTGCTCCATTTTTATTAGGTCCAAATACTTTAAATTCTTTTTTGCGAAGAAAATCAGCTAATCCATTTGCAAGAGGTATTTCTGGTCCAATTACAACTAAGTCTATCTTAAGAAAATCAAGCTTTTCTACTAGTTCATTTTCATTATTTATATCAATTTTTATTCTTTTACATTTGTTTATTCTCTCTGAACCAGCGTTGCCGGGTACTAAATAAACTTTTTTAACTAATTTATTTTTTTGAATAGCCCAAGCTAAAGAGTTTTCTCTTCCGCCATTTCCAATTATTAAGATATTTTCTAATCTACTAAAGCTCTTAGAACTTGGTGAATGAATTCCCATATATTTGTTTCTTTAAGGTTATGAAGTTTCGATGAAAAATCAGCTAAAATGAAATCAAATCTTTTGAATTTGATCTCTAATAATTATGTTAATTACAAAAAGTACTTTAGTAATCACAATTTGGTTTTAAGTTAATGAATAATAAACATGAGTTAATATATGAAGGAAAAGCAAAAAAAATATTTACGCATGATGATGTAGATAAAGTAAAAATTGAATTTAAGGATGATGCTACAGCTTTTAATGCTTTAAAAAAAGAAAAATTTGAAGGTAAAGGCAAACTTAATTGCTTAATAAGTGCAAGAATTTTTGAGGTTCTCATTAAGAAGAATATTCCAACACATTTTATTCAACTCGAAAATGAAAATACAATGATTGCAAAAAAAATAAAAGTAATTCCATTAGAAATTGTTCTAAGAAATACTGCTTATGGTTCTTTATGTAAACAAACAACTATAAAACCTGGAACTTTCCTATCAAAACCATTAATTGATATCTATCTTAAAAATGATGAACTTAATGATCCCCTTATTACAAAAGATAGAATTAAATTAATGAACATATTAAGCTCTGATGATTTAGAGTTAATAATTGATTTAACCTTAAAAGTTAATGAAATTCTGAAAATTTTCTTTAAAAATATTCAACTTCGGCTTGTGGATTTCAAATTGGAATATGGTTACGATCTTAAAAATAATATTCTTCTCGGAGATGAAATAAGTCCTGATAATTGTAGATTGTGGGATCTAAACCAAAAAAATGATACAATTGTAAGTCTAGATAAAGATAGATTTAGGAATGATTTAGGTGGTTTAATTGAAGCTTATAGTGAAATTCACCGAAGAATTAACAATTTTCTTGAGCCTAATTAAATAAATATTGACTTAATTTATTTTCATCAAAAGTATCATGCAGAAACATTATTTAAAATTTGGAAAGGTTTTCACAAGTGTTGCCTGTACTCCCTTGATCTTAATATCAAATAATTCAGAACTTGCTGCTAAGTATTTGCCAAAGGACGTTGATCAGTCAATTAAAACCTTAGAAATACCAAATCTTAATAATGTTTTTTTTAAAGGGATTGATATCAAAAAAGAGAAGCAGTTTATTCTCGCTGAAAATAATAATGACAATAATGAAGAGAGTGTTCTTATCTCAGAAATAATTATCGAAGGTTGGGAAAATCATCCGGAAGGTAGAAAACTTGAATTGGCTGCATATGATTCTATGAGCATAAAGCCTGGAAGTATTGTTAATAATCAAATATTGAATCAAGACCTCAATGCAATTTATGCAAGTGGTTGGTTCTCAGGAGTTAAAATAAAGTCCCAAGAGGGGCCACTAGGCGTGAGGCTAATAGTAGAAGTAGTGCCTAATCCAATTCTGAAGAAAGTTGAACTTAAACCAATAAACTCTCTAATCTCTAATGAATACGTAGATGATATTTTTAATAATTATTATGGAACAACTCTTAACCTTAATGAAATTCAAAATAAGATAGAAATAATAAAAAAACGTTATGAAAATGAGGGTTATTCTTTAGCTCGAATTATTGGCCCAGATAGAATCTCTGAGAACGGGGTAGTAACATTA
>JAOIOX010000044.1 GCA_028140765.1 Prochlorococcus sp. AH-736-N03
AAAGCATTAGAAAAATATTACCCAGGAAAATCCTTGCCCATATATGCTTCTAAGGCAAATAGTTCCATTTTCATGAGTAGTCTTGTTTCTTCGGAAGGTTTAGGACTTGATGCTGTTTCAGAAGGAGAACTATTAACTGCTATTAAAGGTGGGGTTCCAAATGAAAAAATTGTTTTTCATGGTAACAATAAATCAGACAAAGAATTAGAATTCGCAGTTAGAAATAACATCAAGGTAATTGTAGATAATGATTACGACCTAGAAAGATTAGAAGAGATCTCAAATTCATTTAATCATGATCTAGAAATAATGATTCGCTTTACTCCTGGGATAGAATGTCATACGCATGAATATATTAGAACTGGATCATTCGATAGCAAATTTGGTTTCGGAATAGAATATTTAAATATTCTTTTTAAAAGAATTAGCAAAACAAAGCACCTAAAATTAAAAGGTTTACATGCTCATATTGGTTCACAGATTTTTGAACTAGACCCTCATAAGGATCTTGGAGAAATAATGGTAAAGGTTATTTTAGACGCCAAAAAATTTGGTCATAATATTGAGGAGCTAAATGTTGGAGGGGGTTTAGGTATCAGGTATACAGAAAGTGATGATCCCCCTTCAATCGATGAATGGGTAAAAACAATTTCTTCTTCCGTTGTTGAAGCTTGTAAAAAAAACAATTTAGATTTTCCCACATTAATGTGCGAACCTGGTAGATCTATTGTATCTACAGCAGGTATAACCATTTACAAAATTGGGGCTTTTAAAGAAATTCCCGGTATCAGAACATATTTATCTGTTGATGGTGGTATGAGTGATAATCCAAGACCAATTACATATCAATCAAATTATTCTGCATGTTTAGTAAGTAATCCATTTAATATTAATTCCAAAAATAAATATACTATTGCTGGTAAGCACTGCGAATCGGGAGATGTATTGTTTAAAGAAATTGAGCTAGCAGAGTGTAAAACGGGAGATCTTATATGTGTTTTTGGTACTGGTGCATATAATAATTCAATGAGTTCTAACTACAACAGAATTCCAAGACCTGCAGCCCTCTTAGTTAAAGATGGAGAGGCAGAAATTATTCAAAAAAGAGAAAGCCCATTGGATCTTTTAAAATATGACGTATTACCTGATCGCTTTATCAAACAAAATTAGGTACATTTAAATTAATTTTGTTTTTAGTGTGAATTTCTGGGGGATTATAAATTTAAAGCTTTTATTAGATGTCTTATTTGCTGTAGGTTTCGGACTATTATTATTCTCTAGAGTAAAAGAACAACGGACATTATGGCTTCTAAGAGGATATTTGTTTTTAGTATCATCCGCATGGTTTATTCAAAGATATGCATACTTACCACTAACATCAAAATTAATAGATGCTGTAGTCCTCGCTTGCTCTCTCTCATTAGCGATCCTTTGGCAAGGAGAGTTAAGAAGATTAATGGAATTATTAGGTACTGGGAGGCTAGCTGTATTACTTGGGAATCCACCAAAGGAATTTAGAGCAACTTCAACAACCATTACTCAGTTAGTTGATACTGCCGGTAAACTCTCTCAAAATAGAAGAGGTGCTTTAATCGTTGTTGATTTGGGGAGTGATTTAAGGCCTGAAGATTTTTTATATTCAGGTACCAATATTGAAGCACAATTATCAACTGACCTTTTAATAAATCTTTTTGCTACTGATACGCCTTTACACGATGGAGCAGTTCTTGTGAAAGGAAATAAAATAATTTCTGCTGGCGTAATACTTCCTCTCTCAAGACAAGGAATAAGTAGATATGGCACAAGACATTTAGCAGCATTAGGAATTACAGAAAGATTTGACAGATGTATTTGTATTGTTGTTTCTGAGGAAACAGGTACGTTATCATTAGCAAACCAAGGCAAACTCGAGAGACCGATAACCAGCAGCAGATTACAAGAACTTCTTGCAAAATTTATTGGGAATCAAAACTCCATGGGAGCAAATAAAGCAGCTTTAACTAAAAATGTTTCATTTCAAAATACAGACTCGAGTGATAATATAATCAGTGATATTAATAAAAAAGAATCAGAAAAATCGGAAGTTTTTATTAACAAAAAGGATTAACTAATGAGTTTAGAAAAAGTAATTGACGATAAAATTACTGACTTATTAATGAAAATAGATAAGCAAAAATTGCCCAAGCATGTAGCAATAATTATGGACGGCAATGGGCGATGGGCGACTAGAAAAGGTTTACCCAGATCATTTGGACATAAACAGGGAGTTAGTGTATTAAAAAAAATTCTCAAAGCTGCAAAAAATTTAGGTTGTAAAGTAATTACTGTTTATGCTTTTTCAACTGAGAATTGGACAAGACCATCAAAAGAGGTAGATTTTCTCATAAATCTTTTTAGCGAAGTTTTGAAAAACGAAATTGATGAAATACATGAAGAATCAACAAAAATAAAATTTATTGGAGATTTAACTCCTTTCCCAAAAAATTTAAAAGAAATAATATCTAGTTCAGAATCACTAACTAAAAACAACAATAAATTTTTATTCAATGTTTGTGTTAATTACGGAGGTAGACAAGAAATAGTAAAAGTTGCAAAAGAACTAGCATTAAAATCTTCTTCTGGGGAAATAAAACCAAGTGAAATTAATGAAGAATTATTTAATTCAGAGCTATTAACTCGAGGAATTAAAGATCCAGAATTACTAATAAGAACTAGTGGTGAAAAAAGGATAAGTAATTTTTTATTATGGCAATTAGCATATTCAGAAATTTATATATCTGAGGTACTTTGGCCAGAGTTCAATGAACATGAATTTCTTAAAGCAATAATTGATTACCAATCAAGAAATAGACGTTTCGGCGGTATAGAATCATTACCAAATGAATCTTTTGAAGATTCTCAATATATTTCCTAATAAAAATGGTTAATTCGAATAATCAGTTATTAAAAGAAATTAGGTTCGATTGGAATAAAGAGGAGATATTGGAAATACTTAATATGCCTCTTATTGATTTAATGTGGGAGTCACAAACAGTCCATAGGAAATTTAACAAATACGATATCCAATTAGCTTCATTGTTCAGCGTAAAAACTGGTGGATGTGAAGAAAATTGTTCGTACTGTAGCCAATCAATTTATAGTGCTAGCGAAATCAAAAGTCATCCACAGTTTCAAGTTGAAGAGGTTTTAGCAAGAGCTCAAGTAGCAAAAAATGAGGGTGCAGATAGGTTTTGTATGGGTTGGGCGTGGAGAGAAATTAGAGATGGGAAATCCTTTAATGCAATGTTGGAGATGGTTAGGGGTGTAAGAGATTTAGGGATGGAAGCATGCGTTACTGCTGGGATGCTTACAGAAGAACAAGCTTCCAGACTGGCTGATGCAGGTTTGACCGCTTATAATCACAATCTTGATACTAGTCCTGAGCATTATAAAAATATTATTACGACTAGAACTTATCAAGACAGACTAGACACTATCAAGAGAGTAAGGAATGCAGGAATAAATGTTTGTTGTGGAGGAATAATAGGCTTGGGTGAAACTAATGGCGATAGAGCATCTCTTTTGGAAGTGCTTTCAAACATGAATCCACACCCTGAAAGTGTTCCTATAAATTCATTAGTAGCTATTGAAGGCACTGGTTTAGAAGATAATCAAGAAATTGATTCTATTGAAATGATAAGGATGATAGCTACAGCAAGAATTCTTATGCCTAAAAGTAAAATAAGACTAAGTGCAGGGAGAGAAAAGCTTACAAAAGAAGCCCAAATATTATGTTTTCAATGTGGGGCAAATTCAATTTTTTATGGAGATGAGTTACTCACAACTTCAAATCCATCTTTTCAATCAGACAGAAAACTTCTTAAAGAGGTTGGAGTATCATTTAACAAAGATTTTGAAACTTGTGAAAAAACATTATCTTCTTTATGAAAGAAAAAAATTATAAAATTGTTTCTCTTTACTCTTTCTTCCCATTTCAAGAAAACTTAATTCTTGATCTTAAAAATAAATTATTAGAAATCGAAAATGAGAATGATCTTTCAGGCTTATTAATTTTTGCAAGTGAGGGTATTAATGGAACTATTTGTGCTGAGAAGAATGTAATTGATATTGTTATCAATCTACTTAATAAATATGCAGATAATAGGAATTTGAATATTAAAGAAAATTTCTCAAAAATGAAAGTCTTCAAAAAATTAAAAATAAAAATCAAGAAAGAAATTGTTACCATGGGGGTCCCTGAAATAAACCCCTCAGAAAATAACGGAACCTATATTGACTCTGCTGATTGGAATAAATTAATTAAAAATCAAAATACAATAGTCATTGATACTAGAAATCACTATGAGGTTTCATTAGGTACATTTCAGAACTCTATAAACCCAAATACCAGAAATTTTAGCGAATTCCCCAAGTGGGTAGATGATCATTTAGATACCCATTTAGAAAGTAAAAAGTCTAAAAATATTGCAATGTTTTGTACCGGAGGAATAAGATGTGAAAAAGCTACTAGTTTGCTGAAAAAGAAAGGTTATAAAAATATTTATCATCTAAAAGGTGGTATCCTTAAATATCTTGATGATATACAAAAAGAAGAAAACTTATTTGAAGGTGAATGTTATGTTTTTGATAAAAGAGTTTCTTTAGATCAAGAATTAGAAAAAGGCTCCTACTCAATTTGTCATGCATGTGGGATGCCAGTTTCAATTCAAGATCAAGAAAGGAAAGAATATAGAAAGGGTATCCAATGTCACTTCTGCATAGACCAATTCAGTGATGATGATAGAAAAAGGTTTGAAGAAAGACAAAAACAAATCGATAGATTAAAAGTGGAAAATCATAAAATTCATAAGGACTAATTTTTAAAATCATGAAAGTTGAAGAATTAGAAAAATTAGCAGGTACCATTGGATTATTAATTAAAATTCAAGTTAGAGAAACTCTCGGATTATGTTTCTTTAGAATCGTTATAGCAGAACAGAAAGATAACATAATTAAGATTTGGGCCGAAATGAAAGGTTGGACTTATTTAAATAAACAAGGTATTCAGCTTGATACTCTAAGAATCCTTAGTAAAGCTCCTGCTTTTGTTTCGGAATTAATATGGGCAACAACTATGGCTTGGGCAATTGAAAAAAAATCAAGCAACAAAGTAAGACTTTTAGCTATTTTTGATAGTGAAGGATATAGTAAAAAACTTGTAAGATATTTCAAGTTAATAGGATTCAAAATCGTAAAAGAAGTTGGTTCTAGCCCAGTAGATCTACTATTAAGATTAGTTTGGGGAGGTGCAGGTACACTTATGAACGGGGAAAGTATTTCCATATTGAAAAAACTTGAAAAAAAACTCTCTTTGATTGAAGAAAGTTAACCCGCATGATAACTACTTCTAACTAAAGGGCCAGAAGATACTTTTTTGAATCCTAAATCCTTAGAGAAGCGATGTAAATATTCAAACTCTGATGGATCCCAATATTTCTTAACTGCCAAATGATTGAATGAGGGCCTTAAATATTGGCCAATTGTTATTTGATCACAATCTATTTTTTTAAGATCATAAATTGTATTTTTTATTTCATCCAATGTTTCCCCAAGACCTAACATAATGCCTGATTTAGTTTGAATATGAGGAGCAACATCTTTTGACTTTTTTAGTAAACTAAGTGATTTTTTGTAATTTGCACCCCTCCTAACTTCTTTTTGCAGTCTTTCAACAGTTTCAAGATTATGATTAAAGCATATTGGATCTTTTTCTAAAATCATCTTCAATCTCTGAGTCTGAAGGTTATTAGTTTCATCAAAATTTTTGCCCCCACCCCATAAATCAGGAGTTAAAACCTCTATTTTAATTGTTGAATCAATTTTTCTAATCTCATCAATTGTAGATATAAATAAATTTGCACCATGATCAGGGAGATCGTCTCTAGCTACAGATGTTAAAACAACATATTTCAAATTTAGTACTTTCACTGCTTCAGCTACTTGAGTGCATTCATTTATATTGATAGAACTAGGTTTACCTTTATTTACCTGACAAAAAGCACATGAACGAGAACATATCGATCCACCCAGCAAGAAAGTGGCTGTTCCTGAGGCATAACATTCTGCTCTATTAGGACATCTTGCTTCTTCACAAATAGTATGAATATTTGATTTTTTGATAAGTGTTTGTATTCTTTCGAATTCTGAAGCTTTACTAATAGGAAATTTAATCCAAGAGGGAAGTCTTAAAATTTTTTCTTTCTTGATTAGATTATTTTCTCTCATTATCTAATTTAGTTTTGTTCTTCCTTCTAACGCCCTTGCAAGTGTAACTTCATCCACATATTCAAGTTCACTGCCCATTGGGAGGCCATATGCAATCCTAGTAACTTTAGTAAAAGGAGCTAACAATTTTCCAATATAAAGACTTGTTGTATCTCCCTCAACACTGGGGGTCAATGCCAATATAATCTCATCTATTTCAGATTTACTAACTCTTTCTACCAAGCTTCTTATTTCCAAGAGTTCGGGGCCAACAGAATCCATTGGGGATATTAAACCACCAATTACATGGTAAACACCTTTAAATTCTCTAGCGCGCTCCAAAGCAAGCAAATCCTTAGTTTCTGCTACTACACAGATAAGTTTTTGATTTCTTTCAGTATTTTTACAAATTTCACATTCATCTTCTGAAGTCAAATTAAAACATTTTTTGCAACGACCAACATTACTATGTGCTTCTAACAAAGCTTTTGAAAAATCTCTTATTGTATTTTCAGGTTGTTTCAAAATAAACAGGGCTAATCTTTGCGCTGTT
>JAOIOX010000045.1 GCA_028140765.1 Prochlorococcus sp. AH-736-N03
CACATTCACCCATATAACTTTTATCCTTTTGATTGGCTAAACTAGTTAATGTGCATGTACCAAGTTCGCTTAAACCATACATTTCATATGCGATATCGCCAAATTTTCTTATAAATTGACTCCTTGTATTTTTTGATAACGAACCACTTGAAGAAATTATAATTCTATGATCTTTGGTTCTGTTTAATTCTTTTATACAAATTTCAAGATGCGTTGTGACCGGTATTGCGAAAGAAACATTTTTAAAAATAAAAGCATTAACGAAGTCTTTTTTTTTAAATTTATTTATATAAACAATATTAGCTTTTGCATTCATTGCAACATGTATTAGTCTTTGTCCAAGAGAGTGAGTATAAGGAGAACTGCATAATATAGTATCCATATTATTTATTCTGAAAGTTTCAATCATATGTTTTGCTCTCAATTTCTTTGTATCTTCACCAAAAATTATTACTTTTGATTTGCCTGTAGTTCCTGATGTACTTGAACATAAATAAGGTTTATTTTTATCAGATTCAATAATACTGAAATCATTGTAATATCTTATCTTGAAATCATTATTTAAAGAATAATTAACTACTGCGATTGGTTTTACTTCATTTATATAATTATCTAGGTTTCTTTTTGAACTCAGACTTAATGGTAGGTGAATAAATCCTTTTTTAAATATAATTTTAGTAAGTACATAATTGTGAATAAGATCATCGCAGAAAGTGATAATTATTGTATTATTTTTTCGAAATTCATAAGGTAAATTATTTAGTTCTTTTAATGTTTTTTCAATTTCTTTTATTACATTATGTAATCTAATTTCTTTACATATTCCATTTTCAATTAGTCTAATTTTCATATTTAATTTTGCCTTTGAAAATTCTATCATGACTAATATTACTAATGAAATAATTAAACAAGTTTGTTCTTATGGAAAGGTAAATACTAATGATATTAATCTTGATATGGATATCTTTGAATCTGGCTATTTAGACTCCATTGAAAGTTTGGAGTTTTCTATTTATTTATGTAATAAGTATTCTAATATTAGTCATAAAATGTTATCAAATTTGGAAAAAGTTAGTGTTAGTAGTATTACATCTTTAATAGTTAATAGTTAATAGTTTATATATTCCCATTTTTTACTTTTTATACTTTCGTTTGCTGCATTAAAAAAAATAAGTCCCTTTAAAGATGACTCTATTCCAAAAACATTATCTTTTTCTAAACCCTTACTTAGGAAATTATCAATTGAGTTATAGTAGTTTGCCAATGCTTCTATAAATCCTGCTGGGTGCCCAGGCTTCATTCTCTCATAATAAGTAAGTTCAGAATCAGAAAAATTTGAACGCGTCAATAATTTTTTCCCTGATATATTCGATATTTCAAGATCTTCAGGATAAATTTGTTTCCAAGATATTGTTCCTTTTTCTCCAACGATTTCAAAATATAATCCATTATCTTCTTTCATATTTGATTTCCCATATATCATCGACCCAAGAGCATCTTTATTTGTTTTAAAGAGATAATGACATGTTTCAACCACTTTGAATTTGGAAGATAATTTTTGATTGCCAATTACCGAAACCAAATCATGGCCAGTAACATATTCAATTATATTATGTAAATGAGTACCAAGATCCAAATCAACATTAGGAATAAAATCTTCTATTAACCGCCAAGCTTGCGGACCGTTTTTTTCATTTGAAATAGAAGAAGTTTTTTTTATAAAGCTACTTTGTGGCATTTTTGCATGAATTTCTTTGATGTTTCCAATTTCATTTTGCTTTATTAATTTTCTTGCCATTCGCACCATTGGGTACCCCGTGTAGTTATATATAACGAATAAATTGTTTGTTTTTATTGAATCTTTAATTAGAAAAGCATCATCAAGAGAACTGCATAAGGCTTTTTCGCATATTATATTTTTGTAAAAATTCTTAGAATCATTTATATTTTTAAAATGTTCTGGTGTGGGGGTTAATATCGATAAGCAATCAATATTTTTTCTTTTTGCTAGATGTTCTAAATTATTAAAGTTTTCAGAACAAGTTGGTAACCATTCTTTTAAAGAAGCAATATTTTTATTTCTATTTCTACTAAAAATACCACTATCAATTTCGTGTCTTCGGTCAATTGATAGAGCTGCTCTATGACAATTTCCTGCAGGAGAACCAATACCTCCCCCTAAAATTGATATTCGCATTAAAGTAAAGTATCATTATCTAAATTATAATAAACGGGTGAAAAAGATTGTAAAAACATGTTCAAGTATACAATCTGCTATTTATTTGGCCCCAAATGAAATAAGAACTTGTTGCCAAAGATATTTTAGAGATAAAAAATTATGTGGTGATGTTGTTTTATTCAAAACAAATGACATAAATGCGGAAAAAATACTAGACAGCATAATTAAAGCCAAGAAAAGTCTTATTTCAAAAATTAATAATGATGATGTTGATGATCCATGCACTGGTTGTCATTCTCTAGAAGTTTCAGAATTCGAACAACCTCAAAAACAAATATTAATTAATCATATTTCTATAGAGACTGATACTACATGCAATATGAGATGTGTTTATTGCAGTCCTATTTATTATGGTGGGAACAAATCAAACTATGATCCTATTCAATTAATAGAAGAGATGGATAAAAAAGGATTTTTAGATAAGTCAGTTGTTATTCATTGGGGCGGAGGTGAGCCCACTATTGGAGAAGACTTTGAAAATAGATTAAATAGATTAACTAAGATTGTTAATATAAAATCAATAAGATTTTTTACTAACTCTACAAAAAATAGTAAGGGGATTTCAAATTGGCTTAAGAATGATAAGGCTCAAATAACAACATCTATAGATGCGGGATCTGAAGAAACTTTTAGGAAGGTTAGGGGCTTACGTGGGATTCAAAGAGTTTTATCTAATCTTGAAAACTATAAAAAATTAATAAATAATCCACAAAAGATTACGATAAAATATATTTTCAACAAATATAATTGCAAAAATGAAGATATCAAATTATTTATAGAAAATTTAGTTAAATATGATTTGAGCTCACTACCATTACAAATAAGTATAGATTTTAAAATTGAAAAACCTTCAATTGAGATTTATAAGGCTGCTTTGAATCTTTATAATCAGCATATAAAAATTTCTAAAAAATTTAATGCTTTTTTTGATGATCATTTTTTACATGCAATTTCTAGAATTCTGAAAAAAGGATCAAAAGATAAAACTTATTCTTCTTTATTGGATCTTGAGATAGTAAAAATAATTAATGAATTTGCGGAGAATCATGAATGGGTTATATGGGGGACTGGTTCTTTTGCGAAATATCTTTTTTCTGAAAGTTATATATCTACAATAAAAAAACCACTTGCCTTAATAAGTGACGACCCATTTAAAGAAGAAAGTAAAGATTTCAATATTAAAGATTCTTCTTTCATAAAAAATCATAAAAAAAAGATTTTTATTTGTCTTGGATCTGTTAGCTATAGAAATCAAATTATAAAGAAAATAAAAGCTGCAAATATTTCAGAGGATCATATAGCAAATATCCCTTTCATATAATTAATTAATATTTTGATTTAATAATTTCTTTATTAAGGATTCCCTCTCAGTAAGATTTATTGATTTGTTTTTTAAATAATGTAGTTCCCATTTGTAGCAAACATCTTTAAATATTTTTGAAAAAATCATTATATCTTTTTTATCTATATTAGATGTCATGATATCTTTAGCCAAAAGGCCTGCAAATGCAATCATTCTGTATTTAATTGCACTTTGAATATCTTTTTTGTGTATAAATTTATTTTTTATATTTGAAATCTGCCAAACATATTGCTCCAAATAATATTTTTTTTTATTGTTGGAAGTAATACTTTTATCATGAACTCTTTTTTTATAGGCTGTTAAATTTGAAGTAGAAATATTTTTTGAATTATTGAGTGTCATAAATCTAAAAAAAATATCTTCGTAAATCCCCTCTGGAAATTTTATATTATTTTTTGTTAAGTAAGATTTTTTATAAATTTGAAATAATACTTCATCCCTTAGTTCTCCCCTTAGAAGTAACTTTGATGGAAGGTCTTTGTTGTAATATTTTAATTCATTTTTTCTATTATGAAAAGTTGTTTTTGTCCCAAAACTTTCATAATCGAATTCGATTAAATCATTTTTATTTATTATTAACTTATCTAAAACTTTTATAAACTTTTCGCCTATTATTAGATCATCAGAATCTAAGAAAGATAAATATGTGCCGTTTGATTTCTCAATACCTATATTTCTTGAAATACCAGGACCTTTAAAATTTGAATTATTGAAATGGCATTTTACAAAATCTAATTCAAAGAATTTACTTTCAACCTTCTTTAAAACCTTGTCAAAAATTATTAATATTTCTATTTTTATATTGTAATCAAGTAAATCAATAATACTTTCAATTGCATCATTCAAATATTCATTAAAGTCTCCAACAGGTATTACAAATGATATTAAAGGTTTACACATTTTAAGAACTTAACTTTGCATCACAAAATTGATATAAGAGAATTTAATGCTTATTAAATTTAGGACAATTTTCAAAATTAATCAAAATGTTTTTAATTATATGCCATGAAGATTGACTATAAATTGATATAAATTTACTAAAGTCATTTGCTGCAGAATCATCTGCCGAATCTGATATTACTCTAAGAATAATCCAAGGAATATTTTCTTGTTCTGCGACTTGAGCTACTGCTGCACCCTCCATTTCAACAGCTATTATTTTTGGGAGATTTTTTTTTAATTCTAATATGTCAACATCTTTAGATAAAAATTTGTCTCCAGTTCCAATTAATCCATTGTGTATTTTTTTTATATTTTTTAATTCTTTTTTATTTATTCCTTTTTTTATGGAATTCATAATCCATTCGTACCAAATTTCTTTTGGGGTTAGATAATCTTTATTAAGACTTGGGATTATAAATTTATTGAAAAAAGGTCTTGCATCTAAATCATATTGTACTAGCTTTTTAGGAACTACGATATCCCATTGATTCAACTCATTACTAAGAGATCCCGCAACCCCCGTAAATAAAATAAAATCAATTTGACTTTCTTTATATTTAGTACCTATTAACCTTGTAGCAGCTCTTGATGAACAAACTTTTCCCCATCCACTCCAAGTTATGGTTATGTATAATCTAGTTGAATCTTGATCATTAACTTTATATTCGCCAGAAAAAATTTTTAAGTCACCATATATTGTTTCCTTTACATTAAGAAGATTATCAATTGTTTTGCCAATCTCTTCTTGCATGGCTCCTAAAATTCCAATATGAAGGATATTGTTTTTATTTGTATTAAACAAAGAAATAAAAAGAAAACTCCCTTTATTTTAGGTTATTTAAAGATTTATTTCTCTTTATCTAAATGAATTTAACCTTATCAATTAATCAATAAATAATTTTTATTTAAATCATAAGCTAAACTTTTTAATGAACTATCTGCACCTATGATTTTTTCGCATATTGAGATAAATTTTATATCGGTTAATTTATTATGGTTTCTAATATCAGTTGATCTATAATTTTTTATTAAATTCGACCAACCATTATCTGATTGAGGATGAATACTCACTAAGATTTTTTCATCTAAATTGTCAAATGAAATCAAAATTTTCTTGAACTTATTACCAATAATAGTATTTGGTCCAGACAATGGAAGTACAATCCCAACTCGATATTTGATTTTATAAATAACTTCAAAGGATCCGCTAAAACACTCTGAAGTGTAGTCTAAATAGGAAATTATATCTTTTTGATCTAGATATAATTCCTTACATTGATTTATAATTTCGATTCTATTAGTAGTCATTTTTGAACAATTTAATAATCTCATTAGCGTTGCGCTTTTTTGGTTAGTTGCGGATAAATATCCATGAACGCCCAGACCATTTAATCTAGTTAAATCACAAAATATTCTAGATAATGTATCTGCACCATCTTCCCAAACAAAAAAGGCTTCAGTTATATCAACATTTTCTTTAATGAAATTAAAGTAAATGTGTAAGTGGGTTGAAAACCATTTTGTCTTAATAAATAAGTTAATAATTTTTAAAAAATCTTCAAT
>JAOIOX010000046.1 GCA_028140765.1 Prochlorococcus sp. AH-736-N03
ACCTCGTACATAGTACTACCAAAAATTTACAGTGGCTTCATCAAACTCAAAATGATGTTCTAACAATCACTGGTAGTGGGACAGCGGCAATGGAGGCTGGAATAATCAATACCTTAAGTAGAGGAGATAAAGTAATTTGCGGAGAAAATGGGAAATTTGGCGAAAGATGGGTAAAAGTAGCTAAAGAATTTGGTTTAGAAGTAATAAAAATTGATTCGGAGTGGGGAATTCCGCTTGACCCAGAAGAATTTAGAAAAGTATTAGAGGAAGATAAACGAAAAGAAATAAAGGCAGTTATATTGACTCATTCTGAAACCTCAACAGGTGTCATTAATGATCTAGAAACTATAAGTTCATATATTCGTAAACACAACACAGCTTTATCAATTGTTGACTGCGTTACAAGTCTTGGTGCTTGCAATGTACCAGTAGATGAATGGAAATTAGATATCGTTGCTTCAGGTTCACAAAAGGGATACATGATACCTCCAGGGCTTAGTTTTATAGCTATGAGCCAAAAAGCATGGGAAGCTGCAGAAAAATCTAATTTACCAAAATTTTATTTAAATTTAAAATCCTACAAAAAAAGTCTTCAAAGTAACAGTAATCCATATACTCCAGCAGTTAATTTGTTTTTTGCTTTAGATGAAGCTTTAAAAATGATGCGAGAAGAAGGCTTACATAACATTTTTAGAAGACACAATAAACATAAACTAGCAATGAGCAATGCAGTAAAGGCTTTAAATCTAAAATTATTTGCTGATGAAAAATATTTAAGTCCTTCAATTACTGCAATCAAAACAGAAGGGATGGATGCCGAAGAATTTAGAAAAACGATAAAAAATAATTTTGATATTTTACTTGCTGGTGGCCAAGATCATTTGAAAGGGAAAATATTTAGAGTCGGGCACTTAGGTTATGTTAATGATAGAGATATTATTACAGTAGTCTCTGCTATGAGTAATACACTTCTCAAAATGGGCAAAATTACAGCCCAACAAGCTGGTGAGGCATTATTTGAGGTATCTAAATATCTTGAGGAATATTAATTTAAGTACCAGGCTCTTCCACATTCCCTCCTAATTCAAAAATCTTTTTTCTAAGAACGATTGATTTTTTTTCATCCCCTTTAGTTTGTGCTATTGCAAGAGCAAACTCTAATTTTTCTAGTTGATGGCCACCCTCAAAAAAAGATAATTTTTTCTTAATGCGTTTTTTATTATCTTTATATGAAATTTGTGAAGACATAAAAATTCATCCTTTAAGTAATATTATGCCAACAAAAGGGGACATTACGAGAGGTAACTAAAAATATTATTTGACTTGAAGCTTAAAAAAAAAATTTTTTTTCTAATATTATGTTCAAACATCTTTCAAAATTATGACAAACATAAATCTAATTTATTATCTGATTGCAGGTAGTATTTTTGGAGCTTTAGCTCTAAAAACGGGTATTCCTGCTGCTCCTCTTGCAGGTGCTTTAATAGGCGCAAGCATACTTAGCATCAGCGGCAAAGTTGATGTGGCAGAGTGGCCAATCGGCACAAGAACTATTTTAGAAATCGGCATTGGAACAGTTATTGGTACATCATTAACCAAAGACTCATTAATGGATCTTCAAACCTTGTGGAGGCCCGCTATTTTAATAACTTTTACTTTAGTCATTACAGGATTAGCAATTGGATTATGGACAAGCAGATTACTTAATATAGACGTGATAACAACAATTCTTGGTGCAGCACCAGGCGGTATTAGCGGTATGAGTCTTGTAGGATCAGAGTATGGGGTGGGAGCTGCAGTAGCTACCCTACACGCAGTTAGATTGATTACTGTGCTTCTAATTCTTCCTTTAGTTGTGAAATGCTTGAATATATTTGGAGTAATTAAATCTTAAATTTCTATAGACATATTCACAATAAAAGATATTTTTAAATAGAAGATAAATGACTAATGCAAAGATTTAAGGAGAAAAAATTAATATTATTATCGTTGGGAGTTTTCACTCCTCTAATTCTTACTAATACAAAAGTTAATGCGAGCTCATTTGGGGCAGAAATTTTTTGTACTATGCGTGATGGCGGAAATGATCATGAAAGTAGTTGGGATGCAGCTTATACATATATAAAAAAACAAAAAGGAGGAATTTTCAAAGTTTCACCTAAAAATGCAGCAGCGCAAATTACTGAAACAGTTATAAGAGATAGAGAAAAATTTAGCTATTGCGTTGAATATTTAGATAATCTTCATCCAAATAGACAACTAATACGAGATTTAGAAAAAGAAGAAAAAAGAAAAGAAAAAGAAGCACAAGAAAGAAAAAAGAAAAGAAAAAAATTAGAAAAAGAATTAGAAGAAACTAAAAAAGAAAATTCTGAAGAATTTACTGATGAAACACTTGATAGATATAGCTATTAGTCAAGTCTAAAAAAAAGATAATAATTTTTATCCAAATTTACTAAATATTATTTTGTATCTAAACACACTAAAACATATTTTTAACAGCAAATTTAGAATAAAAAAGGGAAAATAATTATTGACTTTTAATATATTCAAGCCATTATTTATTTAACTAAATATTCTGAATGCATATTAATGATGCGGTGTTTTTAGAGGATTTATGTCCTAAGTTCAGATTGAGACAATGGCGAAAATCTATTCATAGATTTACAGGAAAAAGTTGTATATATTGCGGAAAACCATCTGAATCTATTGACCATGTAATACCAAGATGCCAAGGAGGCTTAAGTACAACAGAAAACTGTGTCCCTGCATGTCTTGCCTGTAATGGGGATAAATCAGATGAAAATGCTTTGTATTGGTATAGAAAGCAAAAATTTTATGATCCTCGAAGAGCAATGGCTATAAGAGCTTGGTTAGAGGGAGATTTAAGATTAGCTATTAGATTACTGCAATGGGCAAATCCTAATTTAAAGGTAAAAAATAAAAATTACAAAAAAGATAAATCAGAATATAAAGCAGCTTGACTACCAAACATTACATATTTTTCTAGAGTTATAACTCTTACATATACTTTCCAATTCTTTTGGAGATTCTGGAAATATTAAAATTGTCGAAAATGCGAGAAGAAAGACAAATAATTTTTGGTAGAATTTAAAACTAATTAAACTAACATCTTTCTCTATAAGACGAGGATAACTTTTGCTAACACAAAAGGTTTTTGAATTTAAATCGGGCTTAAGAGCTGTCTTCATCATTTATTAATACATGTGTACTACTTTAGCCCAGCATGAATACGCCTGCAAGTATGATCGGAAATAAAAATAAATTTTTAATCTTAGGATGTGGCTACAGCGGTAGTTATTTTGCAAAAACTATTAAAAAATTCGGCTGCACTGTTTTAACAAGCTCAAGATCTGTAAGAAGGGATCCAAATAGTTTTGTTTTCAACAGTGAAAACGGAATAGTTCCTGATGCAAAAATTTTTGATGGAGTAACACATATTCTCAGTTGCATACCTCCCGATAAAAATGGAAATGATCCAGTATTAAAAAGTCTTAAAAATAAAATAAAAAGTTTGTCCCCAGAATGGGTTGGCTACTTATCTACAACAGGAGTTTATGGGGATACCAAAGGTGATTGGGTTTCTGAAATTAATGAACCAAACCCCTTTCAAAAACGAAGTTATAAGAGGTTAAATTGTGAAAAGGAATGGATTGAATCTGGTTTACCTGTACAAATCTTTAGGTTACCGGGTATTTATGGACCTGGAAGATCCACTTTTGAGGCAATAAAAAATAAAAAAATTCACGTTATATCAAAAAAAAATCAGGTATTTTCGAGAATTCATGTTGCTGATATTGCAAATGCAATCATCTATCTATTACAAAACAAAAATTCCTTAAAGTTTTACCAAATTATAAATATTGCAGATGATGAACCCTGTTCTCAGATAGAGGTTATTCAATTTTGCTACGATTTACTTGGTTTAACAATGCCAAAGCCAATATTATTTGAAGATGCAAAAGAGGAATTATCATCTATAGCTCAATCTTTTTGGATAGAAAATAGAAGAGTTTCGAATAAACTTTTATGCGAAACACTAGGATATAAGCTAATTTATAAAAACTATAAAATAGGCTTAAAAAATTGCTATCTGAATAGTAAAAAATAAATTTAAAATTTTTTATGAGTTTTCAAAATAAAAATAACCCATTTAAAGTAGTAATAAGCGTAGGAGATGAGTCAGGTATTGGACCCGAAATAATCCTAAAAGCACTTTATTCTAATGAGATACCAAAAAATATTGAATTTAAATTAGTTGGATCAAAAAAAAATCTACAAAATATATATGAACATCTTAGATCCTTAGGATTGGAAAACCTTGCAAATCCTAAAAATTTAAAGATACATGATCTCGAAATTTCTTCACCAAATAATGACTCAAAATCTTATTACGGTGATTCAAGTTTCCAATATTTAAAAAAAGCAATAGAAATCGTAAAACAATGTCCCCATTCAGCACTTGTAACTGGACCAATTTGCAAGAAATCATGGTCTCTTGCAGGTCATGACTTCTCTGGTCAAACTGAGCTACTAGCAAAATCATGTGGGGCAAAAAACGTTGGAATGTTATTTACAGCAAAATCACCAATTACAGGTTGGAGATTTAATACTCTACTAGCCACAACCCATATAGCACTTTCTGAAGTTCCCAAGAAATTAACTACTGAATTAATCCACTCTAAATTAGATCTTTTAAAAGATTTTTGTAATACATATAATGATAAACCTTCTTTAAAAGTTGCAGGATTAAACCCTCATGCCGGCGAAGAGGGTATTTTAGGTCATGAAGAAAAAGATTGGCTTAATAATGCATTGAATACATGGAAGAAAAAGAATAGAAATATTAGATTATTAGGCCCTTTATCACCAGATAGTTGCTGGAATTCTTCTGTAAAAGCATGGAGTGACAAAAATGCTGAAAAGCATGATGGCATTCTTGCTATGTATCATGATCAAGGTTTAATTCCAATGAAAGTGATAGCCCTTAATTACGCAGTCAATACCACAATCGGTTTACCTTTTATGAGAACATCCCCAGATCATGGAACAGGATTTGATATTGCTGGCAAAGGAGTTGCTCAATCTCAGAGCATGATTGAGGCTATAAAGACTGCTGTAGAAATTACAAACAATTCAAGACTGCTTAACACGCATTAAAACTTGGCCAAACTCTACTGGTGTCCCATTTTCAACGAGAATCTCTACTATTTCAGCATTAAATTCGGATTCAATTTCATTCATTAACTTCATTGCTTCCAAAATACAAATAGTTTGACCAACCTTAACATTATTTCCTACTTCGACGAATGGCTCCTCACCAGGGGCTGCAGCCCTATAAAATGTGCCAACCATAGGAGAGGTAATTTCAATTAGGTCAGAACGCCCTGGAGGCGCTACTTGAGGCACTTCAGGCTCATTAACAACAGGGATATTATCATTGATGGGTTTTTGATTAGCAATTGTTGGCTTATCAAATGAAGTATTAGAAACTAAATTATTAATAACTTGGCTCTGATCAAATAAATTCCTTTTTATTTCGAGTTTAAAATCCTCTCCCTCTAGTGAGAATTCTTGAATATCGCTTGTTGAGATTTTTTCTATTAAGCGATTTAAGTCTTCATGATCTAATTTCATAGCGATTAATTTTCACGTCCAAGATAGCTATCGTTACGAGTATCAACTTTAATCATTTCTCCAACAGAAATAAATA
Source organism: Prochlorococcus sp. AH-736-N03 (assembly GCA_028140765.1). Lineage (GTDB taxonomy): Bacteria > Cyanobacteriota > Cyanobacteriia > PCC-6307 > Cyanobiaceae > Prochlorococcus_A. Next base: position 5,735 of record JAOIOX010000046.1, read on the forward strand.
AAGGAACCATAACTTGTGCACCTGTTTCTAGAATAGCTGGTTTTGTGCCCCCACTAGCAGTATCACCCTTAACTCCAGGGTCAGTCTCTGTAACTTTTAAAGTAATAGATATTGGAAGGTCCACTTCTAAAACTTTACCATTATGAAAAATTACTGTTACCTCCATTCCTTCTTTCAAATACTTTGCACCTTTACCTATTTGTTCTGAGGAAAGTCTTGTCTCCTCA